>CAYRJS010000096.1:0-9339 GCA_964424535.1 uncultured Aquimonas sp. | reverse complement strand
TCACAATATCCTGCCGTCAGGGATTGACAGAGGAGTCCATACATGAATTGTTAGGGAGCGCTCGACGCAACCTATCTCTCTTCATGATCGCCTTTGATGCTATCGAACGGCTCGAAGGAGATGGGCACCGCTCCAGACCCCTTATTGGAGAGACCTAGTTCATCGCACAGTCTGGCGTAAAACTTCGGCTGAATCCCGCCGGGATAGGCCCAGCTATCCCCGTCCTTCTCCATACGCAAGATGCCCGAAATATAGCGATACTTTTTTCCTAGCTTGTTCCTTTTGATGTAGTTCGAAACGTGGCTGCTATGCGTAAATTCCAGCGGCTTAAGTTCAGCCACCAATTCATAAAATTCTTTTTCTTCAATTTGGGAGCGCTGAAATTCGGCTGCAAGTTTAGCTTTCCTTCTGGCCTCTTCCGCAACACGCTCTGGCTCCTGCAGCTCATACAAGATTCGAGCTTCTTCTCGCTTTCTTCTTGTTTCTTCTTGTTCTATTCTTTTTCTTTCAAGCTCCGCATCTAGCAACTTGCGCTTCTCATAGTAGATTTTCTCGTTTTCAATCCACGATGAGGCGTGGTTCGTGTGCCACAGTTTGTATGCCGCTATGTAGGCGGCCAAGTTATCTTCATTGCGGCACGGCTTGATGCGTTTTCTGATGCCCTCGGCAATGAACTTTCCCATCGTGGAAGATGCTGGGCTCCAAAGGAACAGGTGCGGGCAGTCCGGCAATTGGATCGAAGGATCGAAAACAAGAGCTTCTCCTTCAACCTGACCGACCCAGATTGTCATGCGTGCCCCCTAACTACTATTCGATTTCAATTTGTTGCATAAATCGGCTGTCTAACACAAAAGCCAGCATGCCAATCATCGTAAAAAGGCCCTTTTAAACAATGAGTTGTACTGACCATACAGCCTAACCCAGCAGCCTAATCTCGGCGTGTCACCAGTTACCGCGAAGGCTGTCTTGGCTCAATCATCGCACACGTCGGGCGGGTCGACAAACTGGATCTGCATTGGCTATCCGCTGTGGTAATCCTCGACAAACAAAAGGGGCGGGATCCGAAGATCCCGCCCCGTCCATGCATCCTTGAACTGATGTTCAATCCACGCTGATGGCTTTGTAGGCCATGGCCGCTTCGGGGAGTGGGCTTCCGGGTGGCAGTTCCAGCATCAGGCTGGCTGGGAACTGGTCGTTGCTGCCAAAGCGCAGTACCAGACCATCGGTGGTCAGATCCCAGGCGTAGGCCAGGTGATCCGTTCGGTTCCACTGCACCCATGCTCCTGTGTGCTCGGTGCCAGAAGCATCCGCCCAACGCAGGCGCAACCACTGGCCGTCGGTGACGTTGGCGGTATCCAGCCATGCCAAGGTCTGGCCGGATGCGGTCTTCAGCTCGATGGCTACCTCGATCTGGCCAAAGCGTGTGACCGGGATCTGCCAGCCACTGACGGCTCCAGTTACAGACGCATCACCTGGAACCGCCAGTGCCTGTGCACGTGGGTTTGCACCATCTTCAAAGTCATCACAGAAGATCATGCAGTTGCCCGTGTAGTGCAGGATGGTGATCGTGGCTGTCAGGGTTTCCGCCGCGTAGTTCGGATCGGTCACCGTCAACACGACCAGGTACGTGCCCGCAGTCACCGGCTCGTTGGTGCCGCCCGGTGCATACGTCAGGGTGTAGACGACCCCGTTGGGGTTGTCCACCGTGGCCGGATGCGGCAGGTCGTTGTACACGTAGGTTCCACCGGTCAGGGTGATGCCGGTGTTGCCTGCGGCCATCGGGGTGATGACGAGCGTGGCACTGGCGGTGCCCTGGATGTTGCCATCGTTGACGGTAGCAACCACGAAGTAGCTGCCCGCTTCGGTCGGCTCGGTGCTGCTGCCGTTGTAGGTAAAGCTCGGGGTGAGCGCGCTACCTGCAACAGTGGCCTTGGCGGCCTTGGCACTGCCGTCATATTCAACACTGGTCGTGTCGGTATCTACCCAGACGATGTCGCTGATCACAACCGATGCCGACGTGATGCGCAGCGTGGCCGTGGCCTGACCGGTGTAGTTGGCTTCATCGATGGTCGCCACTACGGCGTATTCGCCAACGGCGCTGGGCACGGTGGCATCAGCATCGTAGGTGACATCCACGTTCAACCCGGTCGGGTCTGTGGTCACGGTCACCGGCTTGGGCGAACCGTCATACCCATGCACGGTACCGCTGATGGTCACCGTGGCCGTGGCCTTGGCGATGCTCAGCACGTCCGTCGTCGGTCCCACAAGCACGTAGTTCGGGTTCGACAAGCTCGCCAGGACGTCGTAATCGCCCGCATCCTGCGGCGTGGCCGTAGTGCCGTTCTGTTCGTACACCAGACTTACGCCCGCAACGCCTGCCGGATTCGTCACCACTGTCGCCGACTTCACGTCGCCGTCGTACACATGGCTCAGGCTGCCGAAGGTCAGCTCAACCTCGGCCGCTTCGATCTCGATCGTCTCGGCCCAGGTCTCCGACGCGTAGTTCGGATCGGTCACCGTCAAGGTCACGGCATAGCTGCCCACGTTCACTGGCGGATTGGCACCACCGGGGTTGTAGCTGAGCGTGTAGGCCACACCAATCGGGTTGTCCACCGTCGCCGGATGTGCGCCGCCGTCGTAGGTGAAGGTGCCGCCGGTCAGCGTGATGTTGGCGGTATCTGCTGGTGCCGGTGCAATCGTCAACATGGCGCTGGCCGTACCGTAGACGTTGCCGTCATCGATGGTCGCGATCACCTGGTAGCTGCCGGCGTTGGTCGGCGCCGTGTTGCTGCCGTTGTAGGTGAAGCTCGGCACCAGGCTGCTGCCGGTGACCGTCGCGGTTGCCGCCTGCGAACTGCCGTCGTAGTCGACGCTGGTTGCACCGCCGTTGACCCAGACGATGTCGCTGATCGCGACGCCACCGACCGTGTTCTTCAGTGCAAACGTCAGACTTGTTCCACCAAAGCTGGCGATCACGTTGTAGCTGCCCGCCGTGGCGTTGGCTGTCGCTGCCATGCTGGCAAGGCCATCCGTTCCACTGGTGGCCGTCGCAGCCGCAAGATCGGCACTGGCACCGCTTGTCGGGGCGCTAAAGTCCACATCCGCGGCAGCGTCATCGGCCACCGCGTTGCCATACTGGTCAACGACGCGCACCACCAGGTCGGCAAAGGCGCTGCCCACTGGCACGGCCTGACCATCACCCGAGACCCGTTCGATGGAGACTGCTGCATCCGGCGTGTTCTCCAGGCCAACGCTCGCGCCCGAGGTACCGGACACCACCGCCTGCACCGTGAAGGCACCCGCGATCGTGTTGGCATCGAACGTGTGGCTGATCTGACCTGCCGCATCGGTCGGGGCGACATGCAGTGCCGGCGTAATTCCCGCTCCAGAGCTCGGACCCACCAAGGTGACCGAAACGCCTTCCACCGGGTTGCCGTTGTCGTCCACGACACTGGCCGTGAGCGTATAGGCATCCGTCGTGCCCACCGTCGCATCCACATCCGAGCTGGCCAGCGTCACGCTCGCTGCACCCGCAGCCGTATTGGTCAGGCTGAAGTCAACGGCACAGGTCGCCACGTTCGGTGCGGTATCGTCGCACTGGCTGAGCGCCACCAGGGCGGTGACGGTGAACGTACCGGCAGTGACGTTGGCGTGGATCGTGTCGCTGTCAGCCAGGCCATCGAGGCCACTCGTTGCCGGGAACAGGTTGGGCGACAGGCCCGCACCTGGATCAAGCGCCGAGAAGTCGACGTCAATCCCCGCCAGCGGATTGCCGAAGCGATCGGTCACCTTGGCCAGCAGTGGCAAGGCGTAGTCACTATCGACCTCGGCCGTCTGGCCGTTGCCGGACACGATCGTGATCTGTACCTGCGCCGGATCGGTGTCGGCCTCATTCAGCAGGCCGAAGGGCACAGCCAGTTCAACACCGTTGGAGAGCTTGGCCGTGACTTCGAACGCACCAGCCAGGTCATTGGACACGGCCGTGACGAAAGTCTCGCCGGCAGCGTTGGTCGCAGCCGGGGTTCCCAGAATGGCACCGGCACCGTTGGCGCCAGTCAGCACGTTGAAGGCCACCTGGGCACCTGCCACCGGGTTGTCGGCAGCATCGAGCACACGCACCACGAGATCGCCCTGGTCGTAGGCGTGACCGCCAACCGTGGCCACTCCGGCATCACCGCCGACGATCTCGATCTTCGCCGCCACACCGGTGTCGATGCCTACCTGCTGGGCCGTCGCCTCGGCATACACCGTGTCGCTGTCGATGCCCACTACTTGCGGCACCAGGGTGTAATTGCCCGTGTGCTGTTTGTAGGTCACACGGAACAGATAGGTGCCCGTATGACCTGCCGGTACCGGTACGCCGTGGTTCGACAGCGCACCGAAGTAGCCATACAGGCCCTGCCCGTCCGCTGCCTGGCGCAGGTTGTAGATCGGCCGGTAGTCGTGGATCGTCTCGTCGTAGAACTCGACATGGACATCCGGCGAAGCACAGGCATCCGTGCCACACGAGGACGCCGTTGCCGGTGCCAACGCACCACCATCCCAATGCAGGGTGAAGTGGCCGCGCACGTTCTCGTCGTTCGGTGCCGGCTGTGCCGGAACCACCGGAATCATGCCACTGCTCAACGCCGCCGTACCCGTGTTGGTCAGCGTCATCGCCGATTCCACCGGCTCGCCCACGCGGCCAGCTTCATTGGCAAGACCGCTCAGGCTCAGGTGCGCGACATCCGTTGCTACCGAGGTGCTGGTCGCCAGGATCAGGCTCGAGTCCACACCCACCAGGCTGGCCGTGGTCACGTAACGGCCACCGCGCTGGAAGGTGGCACGGAAGCTCGAAACCGCGTTATCCACCAGCGGGAATCCGCTGCCGGGGCCAAACCAGCCACTCCACTCGCCACCGGCAAAGCTCAGAGGCAGGTTCTTCCAGGTGCTGTCCGAGGTATCCAGATACTCGACCACCAGATCGCCTGCGACTGCTGCCGGATTGTTCGAGCTCACCTTGAACAAGGCTCGCACGTACTCACCGGCACTGCCGTTGGTGCGCCAGTCGAAGTAGGACTTCTTGGCACCGGCCGTAGGTTGTGGATCGAGCGTTACCACGCCAACCGGTGCAGCCAGCACAGCTTCAATCGAAGCAGCCGAGGCCGTCACCGTATAGGTGGCCGTATCATTGGCCGTGTAATTGGCGCCGTCACACACCGCTGTCACCGTGTAGTTGCCCGCCGGTGTACTTTGCGTCGGCACACCAGTTACAACGCAAGACTCGCCCGATTCATGAATCGTCGCCGTCACGCTGTGATGGCTGCCGAACGGCGCCGACAGCGGTGTGCTGAAGTCGACCGTGCCGGGTGCCCTGTCGATCACCAGCACCGCCGTGGCCGAGCCCTGGTAGAGCGCATCGCTCACCGTCGCCTGCACCACGTAGCTGCCGGCATCGGTCGGCACCGCGGCGACCACGCCGTCGTAGGCGTAGATGAGCGCAAGACCCGCCGGATCGGTCGTTGCTACTGCCGCGTGCGGGTTGCCGTCATAGGTGGCATGCAGCGTGAGCGGATCAAACTCGACCGTCGCCGTGCGGATCGATTGCGCGATGACTTCCGTGAACATCTCCGCGCTGGCGTAATCCACGCCGCTCGTCGCACCGATCACCGTCGCCGTGGCGTGGAACACGCCCGTGAGGTGGTAGGTGATGCGGAACTGGTGGGTGTAGTCGAAGCCCGCGGGGATCGCGAAGCCCGTGTCATCCGGGAAGTCCACTTCAAGCCCGCCATTGGCCTCCGTCGGGAAGCCTTCCTCCCAGTCGGAAATAAACGGATTGAACACCTCCAGCGTCACGTCGGAAGCAGCAAGCGTCACGCCCGTCATCTCGATGCGCACCTGGACGTAGCCGTCTTCCGGCAGATCACCGCCCAGATTCTGCAGCCGGCCCAGATAGGCCGTCGGCGACTCCACTTCCACACCCGCCACCGGACCGTTCAGCGTGATGCGAACGTCCTCGACCAACGGATCCACGTTGGTGTAGATCGAAGCGACATTCGACACCGGCGTCAGGCTTGCATCGGCTGTCACCACCGTTGCAGTCGCCGTGTATTCGCCCGCGTTGGCATAGGTAAAGCGGAACTGCCAGCTCCAGGTCGGTTCGTCGATCAGGAAGCCCGCCATCAGTGGCTCGGGGAACAGGTACACCAGCTCGTTGGTTACCAGATCAACCGACCATGGGATCGGATCACCCGTGTACTCCTCCGGATCCACCCAGCCGCCGCCCCAGAAGATCTCCGCCTTCTCGATATCGGCCGCATCCGCCGCCACGCCATCGCGCTGGACGCGCACCTCGACGTAGAACCGTTCGGAGGCATCCGGCAACGGATCGGCCGTCAGCGTGCCCACGTACTGCACCGGCGTGCCCACCATGCCGGTGATCGCACCTTGCAGATGCAGGTTGATCTCCGGCTCCGGTTGATCGACCACGGTGAAGATCATCGCGCTGTTCGACACCGGCGTGGCGTTGCCGTCCGCAGTCACCACGGTCGAGCGGGCAGTGTAGATACCGTCGTTCGCGTAGGTGAAGCGGAAGTTCCACGCCGACGATGGTTCATCGATCAGGAAGCCCGTCATCAGCGGCTGCGGGAACAGGTACACCAGTTCATCGGTGATCGGATCCACCGTCCAGGGCATGGTCAGCCCCAGGTCACGCACCGGGTCAACCCAGTTGCTGTTCCAGAAGATCTCCACCGAGGACACGTCCGCCTCGTCGGCCGCGGCGCCGTCCCGGCGCACGCGCACCTCGATGTAGAACAAATCCGAGGCATCCGGCAGCGGGTCGGCCGTCAGGGTACCCAGGTATTCCACCGGAACACCCACCGTCCCGGTAACCGCACCCTGGACGTTCAGCTGGATATCCGGAGTCTGGATCACCGTCGTCGTCACACTGGCATTGGCCAGCGACGGGGCTGTCAGCGGAGCCGGGTCCGCCGCATCGATCAGGTCGGCCGTGGCCGTGTACTCGCCGGTGTCGCCATAGGTGAAGCGGAAATTCCAGGCGAACATCGCGTTCTCGATCGGGAACGCTCCGTTCGGCTGCGGGAAGTAGTACACAAGGTCGGAACCGTCGGTTTGCAGCAGTGGCTGCAGCACGCCGGTGAAGTCCTGCCAGCCGCCCTGGTACAGCTCCATCTTCGCCAGATCCGTCGGAGCAAGCGCGTGGTCACCGCCGGTCTTGGAGATGCGGATGCGCACCCAGAAGTCCTGACCGGCAAACTGCGCCGGCTCGGCCAGCAACAGACCCGTGTACTCGGCCGTGTCGCCCAGTTCCACTTCATCCAGCGGACCATTCAACAGCAGCGCCAGGTTCGGCAGGTGCGGTGTCGCCTCGACCACATCCGTCGGGAATGCCGCGGTAGCCAGCACCTGCGGCGCAGGGCTGCCCGCATCGGCGTGCGGAATCACCTGCGCGGTCATGGTGTAGGTGCCCGTATCCGCCCAGCTCGCGCGGAAGAACCACATCCACTCCGGATCCTGAATCTCGAAGCCAAAGTTGACGAGATCGCTCGGGAAGTCGAGCACCAGTTCACCGCCCACCAGTTGGAAGGCGTTCGCCGGAATCGGCTCCCAGTTGCCCTGGTAATAGGCCTCCATCGAGGCCAGGTCCGCCGCAGCCAGCGCGTGCGTTCCGCCTGTCTTGGCAATCGTCACCCGGACGTCGAACTCCTCGCCCACGTGCAACGCCGGATTGGCGGTCATCGTGGCCGTGTAGTCGACCACCTCGCCCACCTCCACGCTCTCCAGCGGACCGCTCATCGCCAGGCGGATATCGCCCAGCGGCAGCGCGTCTTCCACCACCGTAGCCACCGAAGCGGCCACCGTCGGCGTCACCGCCGTACCACCGATGCCGTCCGTCAGCGTGGTCGAAACCGTGTACGTGCCCGGCGTGGCAAAGCTGAAGCGCACGAACCACGTCCAGCTCGGGTCCAGGATCGGGAAGCCGTTGGTGGCGTCGTAGCCAAGCCCGGCCGGGAACTCGTAGACGAGGTTGCCGAAGGCGTCGAAGCTGAAGGGGATCGAGCCGAAGGCCGACGTCGCGTCCACCCACGCGCCCTGGTAGTAGACCTCCATGGTCGCAAGATCGCTCAGCGCGAGCGGATCACCGCCCGACTTGGAAAGCACCACGTCGTAGCCGTAGTACTCGCCCGCGTGCAGCGCCGGGTTTGCCAGCATCGTCGCCGCGTACTGGGCCTTGTCACCGACGTAAATCGGATCGATCGGACCGGTCATCACCAGGGCGATATCGCCCAGTGATTCCACGATTTTCATCGTCGCCGTGCCGCTACCGCTGTAGTTGGCATCGTTCGTTGCCGCCGCCACCGTATAGGTACCCTTCGCCGTCGGCGGCGTCGGGCTGCCGTCATAGGTGATCGTCAACGGTACGCCAGGTGTCGGCGAGGTCGTCGTCACTACCGACTTGGGTGAGCCGTCGTACTCCTGGGCGAGGTTGCTGAACGTGATCACCGTTGTCTGCGGGGTGACCTCATAAGTCGCACTGCCCGAAGCGGTGTAGTTGTCGCTCTCGCAAGTGGCGTTCACGGTGTAATTGCCAACCGGGTCGCTCACTTCTGGAACATCGGTGACGGCCGTGCAGCTTGCGTTGGGGTCATTCTGGTCGAGCGTTGCCGTAACGCTATGGGCGCTGCCGTACTCGCCCGCAAGCGGCGTAAAGCTTACCGAGCCCGTAGCCTGGGTAATGGTCAGCGTGCCGGTGCCGCTACCGCTGTAGTTCACATTGCCCTGAATGGTCGCGGTCGCAGTGTACTCACCCACATCGACCGGACCGCAACCCGATACCGTTGCGGCGCAAGTCGCCACCGTCGTTCCACCGAGGGTGTAGACGATCTGCACGTCGCCTTCGAGGCCGGTCGGTGTGGTGCTCACTGTCACCGCCTGCGCGCTACCGCTGTAAACCACCGTCGGGCTGCTCACCGTCACCGTGGCCGTGCCTTGGGTGTTGGTCAAAAGAAACGTCGGGCTGGTCACCAGCGAATCGCTCTCTGCGGTCACCGAATACGGACCGCCCGCAACGCTGTTGGCCGTAGCCGTGGCGGTCGCCTCACCGTTGTAGTTGGTGGTGCTGCTCAGCACTACGAGCGTCGCACCGGCAACAGTGGTGCTGCTCGGGTCGGAGAAGCTCACCGCTTCACCCACTACTGCGCCGCCCAACACGTCCTGGACGCGGGCGCGCAGGTCGGTGAACGCCGTGTCCACCGCCGCACTCTGCGTGCCGGTGCCCCCGTAGGTCACGATCTCGACCGGCGTGTTATCGCCACAGTTCGTGTCGCCGATCGGATC
>CAYRJS010000095.1:5277-9343 GCA_964424535.1 uncultured Aquimonas sp. | reverse complement strand
GCGGTGATGGGTTCGGGGTAGCGGTTCGGGTTGTCGGCGGTGATGCAAAACGGCAGGACGTCGATCAGGAAATCCGGGTTCGGGTGCAGGAAGAACGGCACCGAATAGCGCGGTTGGCGGGCCTTGTCGCCGGGCGGATTGACCACGCGGTGGGTGGTGGAGGGATAGACGTGGTTGGTGAGGCGCTGGAGCATGTCGCCGATATTGACCACGATGGTGTCGGCGTCGGCGGTAAACGGCACCCACTCGCCCTGACGTGAAAGCACCTGCAGGCCTTCGGCGCTGGCACCCACCAGCAAGGTGATCAGGTTGATGTCTTCATGCTGACCTGAGCGCACGTTGGGAACGTCGGGTGTGGTGATGGGCGGGTAATGGATGGGACGCAGGATGGAGTTGCCGGCATTGGTCTTGTCGGCAAACCAGTCGGCTGGCAGGTCCAGATGCAAGGCCAGGGCCGAGAGCACGCGGCTGCCAAGTGCATCCAGGGCCTCGTACAGAGCCAGAGCCCGGGCCTTGAATTCGGGTACTTCCTCAGGCCAGAGGTTGTCGGCCATGATCGCCCGATGGCGGCTGTCTGCGGGCAATTCCCGACCTACATGCCAGAACTCTTTCAAGTCGAAGTGCTGCGAACCCTTGGCGGTTTCCACGCCGAACGGGGTATAGCCCCGGGCACCGCCACCGCCAGGCACGTGGTAGTTGCGTTTGACCGCGTCAGGCAGGGCGAAGAACTGACGAAAAGCCTCGTAAGCTGCATCGATCAGGGTCGGGGCAATGCCGTGGCCGCGGATACCGGCAAAGCCCCATTCCCGGTAAGCGGCCCCCAAGTCGGCCACGAAGGCGTCGGGGTCAGTGTCGAAACGGCGAATGTCAAAAGTCGGAATCGGGCTGTTCATGCCAACGGTCCTGCCAGGCAAAATCGGAAAGACACAAGGATACCCATTTCCGTCCGCGGATTGCGGTCAATCTGTCTGGCGCGCGGCCCTTACCGCTGCACTGAGGCGATCGAGGACGGCCTGCATCAGTTCGACGTCATCAGCCTCGACCGTGACCCGGATCACCGGTTCGGTGCCGGACGCGCGCAACACGATGCGACCCCGTCCGGTCAGTTTCTTTTCAGCGGCGGCGCGGGCAGCCAGTACGCCGACATCGGTCAGGGGTTGTCCGACACCGATCGGTATGTTGACGGTGTGTTGCGGCAAAGGCCGATACTGGGCCAGAGCCTGTTCCAGGCTGCGGCCTTGATGGGCCAGGGCTTCGAGTACCTGCAGGGCGCTGACGATGGCATCGCCGGTCGTGGTCCGGTCCAGGCACAGGAGGTGGCCGGACGCCTCGCCACCCAGTACGCCACCGTGCTCGACCAGGGCCTTGTGTACGTGGCGATCGCCCACCGGGGTACGGATGAAGTCGATGCCATGTTCGCCCAGGATCTTTTCCAAAGCGAAGTTGCTCATGACGGTGCCCACAACCGGCCCACGCAGGCGCCCGCGTGCTTGCCAATCAAGGGCCAGTACCAGGATCAGGGCATCGCCATCAACCAGATGACCGGCGCCATCGACGAACACGACCCGGTCGCCGTCGCCATCAAAGGCGATGCCCAGGCTCGCTCCCTGCTCCCGCACCTGGGCCACCAGCGCCTGAGGATTGGTGGAACCGACCTGGCGATTGATATTGAGCCCATCGGGATTGACGCCAATGGTCGAAACCTGGGCGCCCAATTCCTGAAACACGCGCGGTCCGACCTGGTAGTTGGCCCCGTGGGCACAATCCAGGACCAGATGCACGCCTTCCAGCGAGAAATCGGCGGCAACGCTGGCCTTGCAGAATTCCACGTAACGGGCATCGGCATCATCGATGCGCTGGGCCTTGCCCAGATTCTCGGAGGCGACGGTGACAAAAGCCTGTTCCAGTTGCGCCTCGATCGCCAGTTCGGTGGCGTCATCGAGCTTTTCCCCGCGGGCGGAAAAAAACTTGATGCCATTGTCGTGATGGGGATTGTGGGAGGCGGAAATGACGATGCCGGCATCGGCCCGCAGGGAACGGGTCAAGAAGGCTACGCCCGGGGTCGGCATCGGTCCGAGCAAACGCACGTCGGCACCCGCAGCAACCAGCCCGGCTTCCAGGGCGGATTCGAACATGTAGCCGGAAATGCGCGTGTCCTTGCCGATCACCACCACCGGTCGCCGACCTTCACGGGCCAGGGCACGGCCTGCAGCCCAGCCCAGCTTGAGCACGAAATCGGCGGAAATCACCCCTTCGCCGACCCGACCACGGATGCCGTCGGTGCCAAAATAACGACGCGATCCCATGTGCTTCAGCCGGCCTCGACCCGATCATTCACGGGTCTGGGCGCATGTTGCAGCAGGGCCAGCATCGAAGCCAGCGTATCGCGCAACTCGCGCCGATCGATGATGGCATCGATGGCCCCATGCTGCAGCAGAAATTCGCTGCGCTGGAAGCCTTGCGGCAAGGTTTCACGCACCGTCTGTTCGATCACTCGCGGGCCGGCAAAGCCGATCAGGGCCCTGGGCTCGGCCAGGTTGAGGTCACCCAACATGCCCAGGCTGGCGGAAACCCCGCCCGTGGTGGGATGAGTCAGCACGGAAACGTAAGGCAAGCCCGCTTCGCGCAGGCGCGCCAGGGCTGCCGATGTCTTGGCCATCTGCATCAACGAAAACAGGCCTTCCTGCATACGCGCGCCGCCGGTGGCGGAAAAACACACCAAGGGCGTGCGGGTTTCCAAGGCATGTTCGGCCGCACGGGTGAACTTTTCCCCCACGACCGACCCCATGGAACCGCCCATGTAGCGAAACTCGAAAGCACACGCCGTCAGCCCCAATCCTTTGAGTTTGCCGTACATGCTCACCAGGGCATCCTTTTCCCCGGTATTGCGTTGTGCCGACTTGATGCGATCGACGTAGCGCTTGGTGTCCTTGAACTTGAGCACATCCACCGGCGCCAATTCGACATCCAGCTCGTGCGCACTGCCCGGATCGAACAGGGTGTCCAGGCGATAGCGTGCCGGGATCATCATGTGGTGGCCGCACTTGGGGCACACGAACAGGTTGCGCTCCAGCTCAGGTCGATACAACGCTGCCGCGCAACTCTCGCATTTTTCCCACACACCTTCCTTCACCGACCCGGATTTCTTCGAGCCATCGGTACGAATGCGTGCGGGCATCAATTTGCTCAACCAGCTCATGGGCGTCCAGCGAACGAGTCAAAGTGGCCAGTTTAGCGGATGCCTTCCATCGGTACAGTCTTCGCGATCGGCACGAACCCCGGAACCGGATCATCCCGGGACTGGACAACCTGGATGCACATCGCCATCAGATGTGAACGCCCATCCACATCCCTACCATTCGGAATATCTCGAATCTGATCAATTGCCAGCGGCCACAACCGTCAACGCTCGCCTGGCCATGGTGCGGTAACCATCGCGCAGCAGGTAGCGGATCTCGTACTGGCCAGGTTCCTTGGGAGCCTTGATCTGCTTTTCATCGCCGGTACCCGTCAGCACGGCCTGCCCACGGGCGCCTTCCTCGGCCTGCGCCGGCACGATGCTGATGTAGTCGTTGTCCTTGAGAGTCGGTGACCACGTGGCGGTGAAATGCTCACCTGAAGTCACCCGGTCGGGGGCGTCGAGGTGGATATCCGCGGCCGCAACTTCCACCGGGGCCGAGGCCAGGGTACGACCAGCGCGCAGCAGGTACTGCACCTCGTAGCGGCCCGGGTCGCTGGGCGCGACCAAGGCGACGGACTCTCTTTGCCTGGTCATTTCACGCGTGCCGGGGACGCGATCGCGCTGGCCCTCGGGAACGAAGGCAATATAGTCATTGTCCTTGACCACGCCGGTCCAGCGAATCTCCACGCGGCCGCCCTGCAGCACCCGTTCGGGCGCGGTCAGGCTGACCTCGGCCGCGATGACCTCAAGCGGCACGGATGCCATGGTCTTTCCGGCCCGTAGCAGATAGCGGATTTCATACTGGCCCGGCTCACCGGGGGCGGTCAGGGTGCCAACTTCCTTCGTGCCAGCAAGCACGCGGTTATTGGGCACATGCTCGGCGGC
>CAYRJS010000095.1:0-5177 GCA_964424535.1 uncultured Aquimonas sp. | reverse complement strand
TGCCAACTTCCTTCGTGCCAGCAAGCACGCGGTTATTGGGCACATGCTCGGCGGCCCCGGCGGGCACGATGGCAATGTAGTCATTGTTCTTGACCGTGCCAGTCCAATGCACCTCGACACGGGCTCCTTGCACCACCTGTGTCGGCGCATCAATCTGCACACCAGTCTCGGCAACCACCACCGGCACCGAAGCCAGAGTCTGACCGTTACCGCGCAGGATGTAACGCACCTCGTAGGATCCCGGTTGCTGCGGAGCGGTCAGGGTGGCGGTCTCTCCCGTGCCGACAAGCAAACGGTTGTTGGGCACATGCTCGGCGGCTCCGACGGGCACGATGGCGATGTAGTCATTGTCCTTGACCGTGCCGGCCCACTGCACCTCGAAGCGGCTACCCTGGCCAACCTGCTGCGGGGCCGAGAGTTCGACCAGGGATTCGACCACCTCCACCGGTGCCGAACCCAAGGTGCGACCGCTGATGCGATGGATATAGCGCACCTCGTAGCGGCCCAGTTCACCTGGTGCCGTGAGGGTGGCCTGCTGCGTGCCTCGGGTGAGTTCGCGCCGGTTCGGGATGTGCTCTTCGGCATCGATCGGAACAATGGCGATGTAGTCGTTGTCACGGTCGCTCTCCGACCAGCTCGCCTGGAAACGCGCACCACGCACCACTTGCGTCGGGGCCGTGACCGCGATCTTCGGCAATTCGGTGACGATGGCCAGCGTCAGCCTGTCAGCCTCGGCCGGGTCCAGCTTGCCATCGGCCACGGCGCCATCGCGCAGGCGCTCTACACGCACGTGTTTGAGGCCGGGCTTAAGTTCCAGCGAGAGTACGCCGGTATCGTCGGCTTCATGCACCACCTGGCCCTGGGCATCGCGCACGGTCCAGTGCAGACCCTCGCGAATGACCGGCCCACCTTCCAGATCGGTAGCCTCCAGGCGGACTTGGCTCGCGGCCGGCACCACGGGTTCGGCCACCGCCACTTTGACCAGGGCATCGGTCAATTCCTGGGCATTGTCGGCGGTGAAGAATTGCCCTCCCGTGGTCTCGGCCATGCAGCGCAATTGCTCGCGCGCGTTCCTGGCCTCGGCGCTTTCCAGGCCAAAACCGACGGTGTGCACGGTCAGGTCGACACCGAGTTTCTCCAGTGCCGCCACGGCCTGGCAGGGATCGGCGTGGCAGGTTTCCTCACCATCGGAAACCAGGATAACCGTGGCCTGGCGCTCGCTGAACTTGAGTACCTCGGCAGCCTGTTGCACGGCGGCTGTCATGGGCGTCATGCCTTTGGGATTGAGCTCCATGACGGCGCTGCGCAGAGCCTGGCGATCCGTGCCGACCGGAGCCAGCATCTCGATGTCGTTGCAGTCGCCCTTGCGATTGTGACCGTAGGCCATCAGCCCCAGACGGCGCTCGGGCGGCAATTCATTCAGCAAATTGCCGACCACTTCGCGGGCGATGACGATCTTGTTGGTGCCATCGATCTGTCCCCACATCGAACCGGAGGCATCGAACACCAGGATGGCATCGGCGGTGGCAGTCGGGGCTGCAGGTTGCGCCTGGACCAGACCGGCCGCAGCGCCCGTCAACAAGGCCACCAGACAGCCGGCAGCACTCAGATAGGTACGAACGGATCGAATCATGGACCTGCCTTGGAGTGAACGCCAGAAGCATCTGGCAACACCCGAAGATACGCAGCAACGGATCAAAACCGGACATCGACCACACTCAACGCACCTGATAGCGGTAATGCCCGGTGATGGGGTAGGCATACAAACTATCGTCCTCGACCGGGCCAGCACCGATGTTGTGGATCACCAGCGGATGACCGCTGGCAGCATCGTTGCGATCAGAAACGATGCCGATATGTGGCAGGTTGCCTGGCAGGCGCCAGGTCACCAGATCGCCGGGACGATATTCGGTGATGGATCGGGAAGTCGCAATTTTCGCGCCTGCACGCTCGAAAAAAGTTTGCAGATTCGGTACGCGGCGATGGTCGATATTGGGATCCGTGCCGCGCAAGTCCCACTGTTGCGGGTACGCGGAAAAGTGCCCTTGCATGTCCTCATGCACCAGAACCTGCAAGTCGATGCCGAGAGCACGATAGGCACGGATCACCACATCCGTGCAGACACCACGATCTGCAGGCACATCGCCCATCGGATAGTCGATGCGCTGGTAGGCACCGTCATAGATCGTAGGGACGTGTGTCTGTTGGCGTGCGGCTGTCACCAGTTCCAGGGGTTCAGCGCAAGTTGTGAAAGCGACAAAGGCCAACAACAGGAGCATCAGGATCGGCAGGCGTGGCATGGCGTTTTCTTCGGATACAAGGCCCCCGATTCTGTTGCAGCACAAGTGAATGCACGGCATCTGCTGGAGGCCACGCCTGGTCCGCACCCGTTAGGCAAGAAATGGAACTGCACCTGCCGTCGCTCCAGCATAGGCTGGAACCCGTTTGAAACAGCAATACGGATCCCGGTCTTCGCAGGGATGAAGACGTGTTCAGAGTTTCTCTGATGGAATTGATCCGAGCGATGGATCGCAATCAGAGGTCCAAGGCGGCGCGGAAGGATGCTCATTTATCTCGTTCAATACGCCGGAATGGAGCGGGTGCGCCGCTCCTCAACCTGTAGACTATGCTGCCGTTTTCGCAGAGAACCTGGCAATGCGCAAGATAGGGTTCGTGATCGCCCTGGTGGCGATGATTGGGCTGGCATGGTTCTGGCTGGACCGGGACGGCTATACATCCGTCGACGAGAACGATGTGCTCGGCTTCGTGCCACACGACACTCCCTACGTCTTCGCCAACCTCGCGCCATTACCAAACGATGTGGTGACGGTCTCATTGCGTCAGGTCGATTCACAGGTCTCCAAGTGGCGCGGTTGGATTGCACAGGCACTGGCGACGCCGGACACGTCCGATGCCAATGCGGGCCAAGAGTCACTTCTGCCGTCTGACACCCACGCTGTACTGCGCGCCATCGACGCCGAGTTGGCCGCCGCACCCGACAGCGCTGCGCTGATGGCACGCATTGGACTGGATCCGTTCAATACCAGGTTTGCGTTCTATGGCCTCGGCTTGGTACCGGTGGCGCGTATCACGTTGGCCGACCCTGCGGCCTTCCAGGCGCTGATGGGCCGAATGCAAGAATCCAGTGGTGAAACCTTGCCGCCTGTAATGCTTGCGGGCGTCACGGCGGGCTGGCGGATTGCTCTGCCAGAAGTACCCGTCGAAGCGGTCCTGGCGATCATCGATTCGCAGCTGATCCTGACCGTGGCACCGACCGAAAATGAGGCTGCGCTGCGTACTCTGCTCGGTCTGGATCGACCACAGCACTCGCTCGCCGATAGCGGTGCTTTGCAAACGCTCAATCACAGTGAGGGATTCACCGCCTGGGGCAGTGGTTTCGTTGACACAGCACAACTGTTCGCCCAGTTCCGTACCCCAGCCACTCCGCTGGAGGCTGCCTTCCTCACGTTGCTGGAATCGGAAAAGCCGATGCTGCCCGCATCCTGTGATGCCGATGTGGCGCGTTTTGTCCAGGCCTTCCCACGCCTGGTGGCCGGCTCCACGCGCATGGACGCAAAACACATGGACACCCTGATCCGGATCGAAACCTCACCGGACCTTGCGCAACAACTTCTCACCCTGCGCACTCCCATGCCCGGCCTGACCGGGACCAAAGATGCAGTGGCCAGCCTGGGCATCGCACTCAAGGTCTCGGCGTTGTCGGACCTTGGCAACCAATGGGGTTCGGCCACAGCCGCCGCACCCTGGACCTGTCCTGCACTGGAATGGATCAATGAGGCCGCCGCGCAAACCCGCATGCGTCTCAACAACGCGACGCTTCACATGGCCGGGGCGTTGTTCAACAGCCTGCTGGTGGTGCTGGACCGTTTCCACTTCGATCTGGCCACGCAACGTCCTTCGGATCTGGTCGCGCGGCTGGTGATCAGCTCGGACAACCCCACCAACCTTATCGCCACAGCACGCAGCTTCGTGCCCCAGCTTGCCTCGCTCACTCTGGAACCGGGCGCACCACCGCAATCGGTTCCCGCCGGGCTACTGATGGATGTGATCAAGCAACCCGCCTTCGTGGCCATGGACACCGGCACGTTGGCTTTGGCCATCGGTGAAGGCCAGGACGCCCGGCTGCCTGATTACCTGCACGCGAACAGTGACACCTCGCCGCTGTTCATCGTGAGTTACCGCAGCGAACTGATGGCCGAGATGGTGCGCCTGATACGCGAGGCTGCGCAATCGGCGAGCGACGACGAGCGCGAACGGCTGATTTCCAATGCGCAAATGATCGAAGATTTCTACGTGAAACATTACCAAGCCTGGGAACAGTCCATCAGTCTTTCCGAACGCGGTATCGAGATGCAACAGCGCATCGAACTCAAGCCCTGACGGCAATCCATTGCTCTGGTTCGCAGCAACCCAAGAGACTGCAAAAATTTCGTATCCCCCGAATCGTGGTTCGGGGCAGGCCGGACGCAGACGACCCGGAAACAGCTTGCGCGGGCCACGCCCGTGACGACTTGTTCAGAGTTTCCCAACGGCAATGATCCGGGCGCTGGGTTGCAATCAGGCGTCCAAGGCGGCGCGGATCGGTGCCAGGAAGGCCTTGGCTCGGGCCGCGGCGTCTTCAGGGTTGGCGGCCCCGGCCATGGACTGGACCAGGGCGCTGCCGATGACCACGGCATCGGCGATCTCGCCAATGCGACGTGCTGATTCGCCATCGCGCACGCCAAAACCTACGGCCACTGGCAGGTCACCCAGGGCCTTGAGCCGGGTCACCTGTTCGCGTACCGCATCCACCTGCAAGTGGGCGGCGCCGGTCACCCCGGCAAACGACACGTAATACAGATAACCGCGCCCGGCCTGCATCAGCCGGGCATAGCGTTCACCACCGCTGGTCGGCGCAGCCAGGCAGATCGGATGCAAGCCAGCCGCTCCCATGATGACGTGCGCCTGGGTACCTTCTTCCGGCGGCAAATCCACCAACAGCAGACCATCCACACCGGCCTCAGCGGCTTCCTTGGCATAGCGCTCGAAACCGTGGATTTCGACCGGATTGAGATAGCCCATCAACACCACCGGCGTGGTCGTATCGTCCTTGCGAAAACCACGCACCATTTCGAACACCTTCCCGGTATCGACCCCGCGCGCCAAGGCTCGCTCGG
>CAYRJS010000094.1:7193-9493 GCA_964424535.1 uncultured Aquimonas sp. | reverse complement strand
ACATATGGATGGTGCCGGAAATAGGAATCGAACCTACGACCTACGCATTACGAATGCGCCGCTCTACCAACTGAGCTATTCCGGCCAAGCCGCACATCTTAAGCGACATGGCCGATGCAATCAATCCGGCGGGTCAACGTGGTTTGATCAGCAGGCCAACCAGGGCGATGCCGATGGCACCGACGACCACGGCGCTGTCGGCGATATTGAAGGCGGGCCAGTGGTGATTGCCCAGATATAGGTCGATGAAGTCGATGACGTGTCCGTGCACCAGGCGGTCGATCAGGTTGCCCAGGGCGCCGCCGATCACCAGGGCGTAGGGAACGGCCTGACGCCAATCCCGACGCGGGGTGCGGTGCAGCCAGACGGCCAGCAAGGTGCTGATGCCTACGGCCAGCAGGCTGAAGAACCAGCGTTGCCAGCCGGAAGCGTCGGACAGGAAACTGAAGGCGGCGCCCGGGTTGTAGACCAGGGTCCAGTTCAGCAGACCATCGAACACGGGCAGCGGCTGGTGCAACTGCAGGTGTTCGAGCGCCAGAGCCTTGGTCCAGGCATCGAACACGATGACCAGGCCGGACAAGGCCAGCCACACCAAGCCACCGCTTTGACGGGGTGAATGGACCTCAGAAATGGCGGCGATCCTCACCGGGTCCATCGACGTTTTCGATGCAGCGACCACACAGCTCGGGATGATCGGCATGCTGGCTCACGTCCGCCTGGTAATGCCAGCAGCGGATGCATTTGGCCGCATCGATGACCTGCGCGCTGACCCAGGCCTTGATGCCTTCCACCGCCACTGCATCCGCCGGGCGCTCGGCTGCATCGGCCAAGGCGCACTGAGAAGTGATGAAGAAAAAGCTCAATTCATCCGCCACCGGTTCCAGCTTGGTGCGCAGGGCCTCGTCGAGGTAAAGGGTGACTGCGGCCTGCAGGGACGAACCCAATGCACCACTGGCACGCATCGGTTCCAGCACCCCGGTCACGGCTTCACGCAAATCAAGCAGAAGCTTGAAATCCTCCCGCGACAAGGCGGCATCAGCCGGCAGGCCGTCAATGGTCTCCACCTGGGTCGCCAACAACACGCTGTCTTCCCTCGCACCGGGCAGGTAACTCCAGACTTCCTCGGCGGTAAAGCTCAGGATCGGCGCGATCAGGCGGGTCAAGGAATCGGCAATGAGGTACATCGCGGTTTGCGCCGAGCGCCGGCCCCGGGAATTTTCTTGCAAGGTGTAGAGCCGATCCTTGGTGATATCGAGGTAGATCGAGCCCATGTCCACGGTGCAGAAATTGTTGAGGGCCTGGACGATGGCGGGAAAGTCATAGCGGGCGTAACTGGCGGTAATGCTGTCCTGCAATTCGGCCATGCGCTGCACGGCCCACTGATCGAGCAAGAGCAGATCGGCATGCGGTAGGCGGTGGCTGGTTGGGTCAAATCCGTGCAGATTGCCCAGCAGGAAGCGCAGGGTATTGCGGATGCGGCGATAGGCATCGGCATTGCGCTTCAAGATCTCCTTGGACAAGGACATCTCGTTGCGGTAATCGGTCGAGGCCACCCACAGACGCAGGATATCGGCGCCCAGGGTCTTGATGATTTCCTGGGGCTCGATGCCATTGCCAAGCGACTTGGACATCTTGCGACCATGCTCATCGACGGTGAAACCATGGGTCAGCACCTGCCGGAATGGTGCCTTGGCATCCATGGCGATGGCCGTCAGCAGCGAGCTCTGGAACCAGCCGCGGTGCTGGTCGGAACCTTCCAGATACAAGTCCGCCGGCTTGCCCAGACCGCGTGCGGCGAGCACGCCTTCGTGGGTAACACCCGAATCGAACCAGACATCAAGGGTATCGGTGACCTTGTCGTAGTGCTCGGCCTCGGCGCCCAGCCAGTCAATCGGATCCAGCGCCCACCAGGCATCGATGCCCTCGGCTTCCACCAGATCGGCGGCACGTTCGAGCAAGGCCACGCTGTCGGGGTGCGGTTCGCCGGTGAGTTTGTGGGCAAACAGGGCAATCGGCACGCCCCAGGTGCGCTGGCGGCTGATGCACCAATCCGGGCGGCCTTCGACCATGGAGCGGATGCGGGCTTCGCCCCACTCCGGGAACCAGCCGTGTTGTTGACCGATGCGGGTAATCGCGGCCAGTGCATCGCGGCGCAAACCGGCCTGATCCATGGAAATGAACCACTGCGGTGTGGCCCGAAAGGCCACCGGGGTATGGTGACGCCAGCAGTGCGGATAGCTGTGTTCGATACGGGAAAACGCCAGCAGATGGCCGTTTTCACGCAGCAGTTCCACGACCGC
>CAYRJS010000094.1:0-7093 GCA_964424535.1 uncultured Aquimonas sp. | reverse complement strand
CGATACGGGAAAACGCCAGCAGATGGCCGTTTTCACGCAGCAGTTCCACGACCGCATCGTTGGCTTTCCAGATATGCTGGCCCTCGAAGATCGGCGTACCCGGCAGATACACCCCGCGCCCATCGATCGGGTTGATCTGGGCAGCGCTGTAGCGATCCAGCAGGCCGTATTGCTTGCACACGGCAAAGTCTTCCTGACCGTGCCCAGGTGCGGTATGGACCGCGCCGGTGCCATCCTCGGCCGACACATGGTCACCCAGCAGGATCGGAACCTGGCGTTCGGTGTAGAACGGGTGTTGCAACAGTTGCAGATCGAATACCGAGCCTGAGGCACGCCCCAAAACCTCGGGTTCAGCAATGCCGTAACGCGCCGCCGCCGCTTCTACCAGGCCATCGGCCAGCACCAGCCACAGCTCGTGGCCATCGCGCTGGGTGCCACGTACCAAGGCATACTCCAATTCCGGGCCGAAAGACACGGCCAGCGAAGCCGGCAGGGTCCAGGGCGTGGTGGTCCAGATCGGCACCGAGATGATCACACCCGCGGGCAGGTCGCCTTCAGCCAGGCCGAACTTGGCCGCCATGGCCTTGGTATCGAGCACGTCATAGGCCACATCGATGGCCGGTGAAGTCTTGTCGGCATACTCGATCTCAGCCTCGGCCAGGGCCGAACCGCAATCAAAGCACCAATGCACCGGCTTGACCCCACGCGCCAGATGGCCATTGGCCACGACCCGCGCCAGTGCCCGCAATTCGGCGGCTTCGTAGGCGCGATCCAAGGTCCGATAGGGGTGGTCCCAGTCACCAATCACACCCAGACGTTTGAAATCCGCACGCTGAAGGTCGATCTGGGCGCAGGCATATTCACGGCATTTGTCACGAAACTCGACCGCATCCAGCTTCACCCCGACCTTGCCGTGTTTTTTCTCCACGGCCAGTTCGATGGGCAGACCATGGCAATCCCAACCCGGCACATAAGGCGCATCAAAGCCCGCCAGCGAGCGCGACTTGACGGCAATATCCTTGAGTATCTTGTTGACCGCATGGCCCAGGTGAATCGCACCATTGGCGTAGGGCGGACCATCGTGCAACACGTAACGGGGACGACCGGCACGCTCCCGGCGCAAGCGGCCCTGGATATCCAGCTGGTACCAGCGCTCCAGCGTCGCTGGCTCGCGCTTGGGCAAGTCGCCGCGCATGGGAAAATCGGTGGCGGGCAAGTGGATGGTGGATTTGTAATCGCGGCTCACGGGTGTTCCTGATGGATCGTAGGGGTTCAACTGCCGGATGTGGCAGCCAGTACGGCACGGGCTTGTTCGGCATCACGGTCGATCTGCGCAACCATGGTTGCCAGATCGGCAAACTTCAATTCTTCACGCAGTTTGGCAACAAACTCGACTTCGATGCGGCGACCATACAGGTCACCATCAAAATCGAAAAGATGGGCTTCCAGCAAGGGCTCGCGCCCGTTAACGGTCGGACGGGTGCCCAGGCTGGAAACGCTGGGCCAAGGCTGTTCGCCAACACCATGCACGCGGGTGGCATAGATGCCCGACAAGGCCGGCACCTTGCCACCAAAACGCAGATTGGCGGTGGGATAGCCCAGTTCCCGGCCCAGTTGCGCCCCACGAACGACATTGCCGGCAATGGCATAAGGTCGCCCGAGCAGGCGGGTGGCAATGTCCAGTTGACCATCCTGCAATGCCTGCCGGATGCGCGAACTGGATACCCGCTCACCATCCAGTTCCACATCGTCAATGCTGTGGGTGGTGAATCCGGCCGTGGCTCCGGCCTCGGTCAACAGGGCCAGATCACCGGCACGTCGATTGCCAAAGCGGAAATCACGCCCAATCCAGACTTCCCGCACCGCCAGTCGTTGGATCAGAGCCTGGTCGATAAAAGCCTGCGGGCTCATGGCAACCATCTGGGCATTGAAGCGCAACAAGCCCACGGCAGAACAACCCAACGCGGTCAAACCTTCAACCTTGCCACGCGGCAAAACCAGACGGGGCGGCGGCTCGGCGCGGGCAAAAAACTCCCGTGGCAAAGGCTCGAAACTCAGGCCCACCAAGGGCAAACCACGTTGCCGGGCGGATGCCAGTGCCGCCATTAACAGCGTCTGATGCCCCAGATGCAGTCCATCAAAAGCGCCAATGCACACCACGCTGCCCGCCGGGAACAGGCACGGGCCGTGGATATCGCGGAACAGATGGAACGAGGTGGCGGATAGGGTCACGACAACATCACGGAAGGCAACCGGCGGTCGTGCCAGGCCACAAAGCGAGGAAGTTCTGGATTATAGCGTGCGCCCTGCCCTATCCGAAGGGTGAAGCATCAGGGGGACATACGGGTTGCTGGGCAGACACAGTGCGTCGGGGACGTAGACCTGATTTACGACGCGTATTGTAGGTCGTCCCTACGTGGGCGACGTTGAATGGCAAGTGCCTTGTGCGGAAAATTATCGTCGGGGACGTAGCCCCGACCTACAGAAAGTCGTAAATCAAGACTCACCAGCACTTGCCGTTGGTTTCGTTGCCGCTCTTGTCCTTGTACCCGGTGTCGGTCAGGGTCAGTTTGCCGCATTTGTCTGTGGCCTGCACTCCCTGCGGGGTTGCGGTCAGAGTATAGGTTTGGCCTTCGTTGCCCAAAGTCGCCTCGACCTTGTAAAACGCATTTTCAGAAGTATCCCCCATGCCCAACCCATCAGAATCCGTGATTTTATTCGTGTACTTGTTCATATTGGTGTAATAGCGCTGCTGGGCAGAAGCGATGCGCATCAACAACTCCTTGCCATCGGCGCGCCGGGTACGCTGGACGTAATTGGTGTAGCTGGGGTAAGCCATCGCAGCAAGAATGGCGACGATCGCGACTACGATCATCAATTCAATCAAGGTAAAGCCCTGGTTTATGGCCCGCTGTGTTCGCATTCCGGTTTCCTCCTGTCAGACGGGCCTGCAGCACTTGCCGCAGGCCCGATCCGTTCTATGGCTATTTACCAATCCAGCAATTCGCGCCATGCGCCGCGATGCCACGGGGTACTGGCTTTTTGCAGCGCCGGCTTGATCAACTCTTCCAATGCGGTGTCGTCGTCGTCATCGTCGTCACAGTTTTCATCGTCCGGATCGCAAGCATTGCCACCGCCTGATGGTCCAGTACCACCAATACTGATTTCTCCACCGGGCTTGACCACGGGGTCAGGTGGAACAGTAGGCGATTTGAGGGCCACACCAACCATGCTTGAACCCGGCAAGGGCGAACCGGTGGCTCCATCAATCGCCATGATGGCGTAACGTGCGCCCGGATCACAGGGATCATCGCTCTTTGGAGTCAAGTCATACAACAAGGCCACATTGCCGGTAACCAAGGGTACGGCTCGGCGCTGAGCACGCTCACCTATCTCTGTCGATATGTCGAGAAGAATTCGCCAGCCATGGGCACGCACACTGGTAGAAGCCAGGTCGCCATCACTGTCGTACGTCTTCACATGCATCAGTGGCACATCGGTTCCCAAAGAAGCAGTTGGGTTCGAGTAGCCCTTGATTTCACGCGCGTCATCAGCGCCCTGAACAATCTTGTTGGAAAACAACTGATTGACACGAATGGGATAGGCGTCGGCGTCAGTGCCGTAGTCGCGAATTCCGTACCACGCCTGCGTAGCTGCATTGCTGGCGGTACGATCTTCCTCACCCAGATACTTGCCAGTGCCAACGACAAGAATCGGGCGGCGGGTCGTCGGGTCACGCAAAGCGGTTGGATTGAAAACGATCGGCTGATCTCCCGCTTCGGATGCGCCACCTTCACCATAATTGGAAAACATCAAGTCGACTTTCCAGTTATTGAAATTGCTGCCATCCGACAAATCAAAACGCCACAAGTTGCCCGCCAGATCACCGGCATAAACGATGTCATCAATTTCATCGCTGCCCAGGTCGTAGACCATGGGCGTGGACAGGCCGAAGGTCTTGAATCCATCCGGACGATCCTGTGGTGCATCTTCCGTACGGATTTCACGAATCAACTCGCCTGTTTCCAAGTCGATGACCAGCAAAGAGGTGCGACTGGCCGCAGCTTCGGTTATGTCCTGGACCTTGGCCGCCTCGGTCTTGCTCTCGGGGAAATAACCACTGGATACCACGGCCACCCATTTATCCTGATAGCGAAGACGGGCTATATTGGCAGAGTTGTAGGTATATCCAAGAGAAGCACAGGTGCGTGACCCCTTGGCGCACGGCAGGTCACCAGCGGTACTTTGAGTATCGCCATTGCTGAATTCCCAAAGCACGACGCCATTGGATCCTGCGGCATCCGACTCGGTAGCAAACGTAGGTTTGGTTACATCCAGGGCATAAACCCCACGCCCACCCAAACCGAGCGAGCCAACCAATACGGTTCTCCACTTGCCGTTGATGAATACGTCGCGTTCCAGCGGCGTGGAGTCGACACCCGGCACCAGATCGCTGGCAGGATCCGTCATTTTAGTCATTCGACCATTGCGAATCAGGGTATTGGGTACAAACGCCCATTTTTCTTCGCCTGTCGTGGCATCAAATGCGTGCATCATGCCGTCGCTGGCACCGACATAAAGCATCGGTGCACGAGCGCGTTGCGCATTTTGATAACCGGCATAGCTGTTGATTTCATTGGCCGCAGCGGCCAGTGCTTCGGGTGATCCATCCGGAAAACGGTCGCGATAACCCGAACGAGGTGCCGAAACATAGGTCAGTTCGGCGTTGATCACGGCCCCCAGTACGGAAGTACGATAGCGAAACTTCGGAATGGCCGACGCAGCCTCGTTATCTCGCTTGCCACGCAGGTAGTCTACGCGCAGAGCCCCATAGCTGCCCCCTGCATTCAGAGCGGTTTGCTGCTGACTGGTCAACGAGCTCCAGGTGAAGGCCTTCCCACCTGAACCATCGTTCGAAGTCACGATGATGCGCGAGTTGGGATCTCTTGGCGTTCCGCTTCCGGCCGGGTCAGTACAGGTGCCGCCAGTGAGCAGGCATCCAGCATCCCACGATGCCATGCCAGCATTTGAAACCGGATAGGCGCGTACCGACCCAATCCAGCCAGAGCTGTCATAGCCACCCTGATAGTTATTGCTGGCACCCGTCAAAATCGGCAACGAGCTCGCCACCGGCGTTGAGGACGTACTTTGGGCCACGACACTGGCGATGATTTTCTGGATGGCGTCAATCAGCTCATCTGGATTGGCGGCAGCGAAAAATTGTCCGCGACTGTTGACCGCTGCGTGCCACATGTCATCGATTTTCTCTGCCGTATCACCACTGGGAATTTTTGGCCATTTCAGTTCACCCGTGCGTAGCTTCTCCAGATTGACATCTGTAGCTGGAATGGTGCCGTCTACACCAAACCCGATCATGTATTGCACCAAGTGTGGCCAAGTAGCTGGATTGTTGGCTGGATTCCAGTAGATTTCCTGGTTATTGAGCCAATTCTGTCCTGGGGCAAGGGCCGTAGCCCCCGTCACCCCCGTAGATGGATCTGCCAAATAAGGTCGAACCTTAAGTTTTTTCTGGGTATCTTCCTGAAAATCAGGACGCAGATCTGTAGCCCAATAATGGAAGCCGATATCGGCCATGCTGCGACTACCGGTACTCGTTTCGTTCCAGTAGATCGTTGTCGGGCCTCCCAAATTACCCTTAGCATAGGTTCGGCCATCCGGCAAAGTCCGTGGCAACGGAGTATTGTCATTACTGGTATTGCCGTCTTTATCTTCGGTTGTGATCGTGCCACCATTCCACATGCCATCCGTCATCTGGATATGGAAATTTTTGCGACAAGACAGTTCCCGATTGGTTTCTGGGTCCCAATAAGGATTTTTGGTATTGGTTATCTCTTCACCGTACATGAACAACTCTCCCACGCGACCTGCGGCTGCCTGGTTGGGCGTACCGCCGCTGGCTGGATTCTTGAACAGCCAGTCGTAGAAATTTGTTCGCGTAGTTCCTTCGAACGGAGATAGTATGGTGGTGCCCGGACTAACTTTGGTCGCCGCATTGATATTTTGCCAAGCGATGCGCACGCTCTTGTCAAAAGAAGCGAATGCATGTGAGGTGCCGCTGATGGCAGCTATCTTGCGGTAACGATAGTATGAATACCAGTTGGCGAAATTTGTCTGCTGGGAAGACGGCAACGCGACCCATGTCCAGTTGTTCTTCGTATACAAGTTGGTCTGGGAGGTCGAGGTGAACTTGCCGTCCGCATTCGCGCTGAGCGCAGGGCCCGTATAGCGATAATAGCCGCCACCATTGGTGGTGCGGTCACAAAACTTTGTAGTCGACAAGTTGGTCTTGGAAGAAGTGGTGCCACCTGGTCGGTTGTGTTGTATACCTTCCGTCCACGCACTTGTATACGACGAATCCGGGAACGACGTACCATCAGCGTACAAGGGCGGTTTGTAGACAGTATTGGGGTTGTAATACATCCCGTTCATGGGACGTGCCTTGAGTGAGCCCTCCGCGGCTGTCGGGTCAATCACGCCAGCACAATACCAGCGATCGCTGCTGGACCAACTACTTCCATCATAGGGACGCTGGTCCGGCATGTAGGCCCACGCCATCGATCCCGAGTCGTCGAAGGTCAGCACCACATTGGGTGCCACCTTGGCTGTCAGTTGCGGCGGCGTGGCAATCAAGTCGACCGTGCCCTCGGCTGGCGTTGCCTGGGCCAAGGCTGAATGAGGGATTCCTGCCATCAGGCAGATGGATGCCGTGGCCAGGCTTAGCAGTGAAAATGAAGCAAGACGGTTCATGGTTAATCTCCTGTCTGCAAGTGGCTTCAAGGTGAACCGATATCGTCGGTAATACCCGTATTGGTCAGGTCAATGGTGGTTATCACGCTTTCCATTACCCGCATGGAAGCACTGCTGCCCCCTTGCGAGCGAGCGGTGATTCGATAGAAATTGAGTCTGCCTGCTGAGCTGCTCAATTCGCTATCAATCGCTCCACTCTGTTGGCCAGCACCAGGCGGCACGTTCGGCCCCATGTCTTCGATCATCAGTACAGGCTGGGTAGCAAGCGACGCCGTAACCGCAGATCCGGTCAACCCTGTCATGGTTTGGCCATAACCAGGACTTC
>CAYRJS010000093.1:0-9568 GCA_964424535.1 uncultured Aquimonas sp. | reverse complement strand
ACCCTGGCCATCCACGCCGGACAAGCCCCGGATCCGTCCACTGGCGCGGTGATGACGCCGATCTATGCGACCTCGACCTACGCCCAGAAGAGCCCGGGCGTGCACCAGGGTTACGAGTATTCGCGCAGCCACAATCCCACCCGTTTTGCCTATGAACGCTGCGTTGCCGCGCTCGAAGGCGGCGGCCACGGTTACGCTTTTGCCTCCGGCCTGGCGGCCTCGTCCACGGTGCTGGAGGTGCTGGATGCCGGCAGCCATGTGATCTGCATGGATGACGTCTACGGCGGTACTTATCGCCTGCTGGAAAACGTGCGCCGACGCTCGGCCGGGCTCGATATCGATTTTGTCGACCTCAACGACATGACCGCGCTGGCAGCAGCGGTACGTCCCAATACGCGGATGATCTGGTGCGAAACCCCGACCAACCCGCTGTTGAAGATCGTTGATATCGCCCGTTTGGCGGAATTTGCCCGGGCTCGCGGCATCCTGCTGGCGGTGGACAACACCTTTGCCTCGCCGATCCTGCAGCGGCCGCTGGAACTGGGTGCGCACCTGGTGGTGCATTCGGCCACCAAATACATCAACGGTCATTCCGATATCGTCGGCGGCATCGTGGTGGTGGGCGATGATGCCGAACTGGCCGAGCGCATCGGCTTCCTGCAAAACGCCGTCGGCGGAATCCAGGGGCCGTTCGACAGTTTCCTGGCCCTGCGCGGGCTCAAGACCCTGCACTTGCGCATGCGCGCCCATTGCGACAACGCCCTGGAACTGGCGCAGTGGCTGGAGCGCCATCCCAAGGTGGAGCGCGTGATCCATCCCGGTCTGGCCTCGCATCCGCAGCGAGAACTGGCCGCGCGTCAAATGCACGGCTTTGGCGGCATGGTCACGGTTTTCGTCAAGGGCGGACTGGCTGCGGCCCGACGCGTGATGGAGCATACCCGCCTGTTCGCCTGCGCCGAATCCCTGGGCGGAGTGGAGAGCCTGGTCAACCATCCGGCGATCATGACCCACGCCTCGATCCCGCCGGCCAAGCGCGCGGCTCTGGGTATCACCGACAACTTGATCCGGCTTTCGGTCGGGGTCGAGGACGTCGCCGATCTGCGAGCCGATCTGGATCAGGCCTTGAACGCCTGAAGCCACGGCTGTGCTCCATTCACCAGTGGGCGCGTACAATTCGCCCCCGATTCATTGACTTGTCCGAGGAAACACCATGTCGCTTGACCCTGCGGTGCATGCCCGCATTGAAACCTTGCTGGCTGAAAATCCCGTCGTCCTGTTCATGAAGGGCATGCCGGGGGCACCACAATGCGGATTTTCCGCCAAGGCTTCGGGCATCCTGGAAAGCCTGGGTGTCGACTATACCGGCGTCAATGTCCTGGCCGATCCGGAAATCCGTGATGGCATCAAGGCTTACGGCAATTGGCCGACGATCCCGCAGCTTTATGTAAACGGGGAGCTGGTCGGCGGCAGCGACATCATTTCCAGCCTGATGGATTCGGGTGAATTGTTCGGCCTGCTCGGCGTCTCCGAGCCGGATCGCACCCCGCCGGAAATCCGCATCACCGCGCTGGCGGCAGAAAAGATCCGCGGGGCCATGGCTGATGCCGATGATCTGGTGCTGCACCTTTCGATCGGACCGCACTACGAATCCCAGTTCCATCTGGCCCCGGCGGAGGCCAGCGACATCGTGGCGGTATCGCAAGGCCTGGAAGTGCATTTTGATCTGGCCAGCGCCCAGCGGGCCCGGGGCATTGAGGTCGATTGGGTCGAGAACGAACGTGGCGCCGGACTATCGATCCGCAATCCGAA
The DNA here is from genome assembly GCA_964424535.1 of uncultured Aquimonas sp. Classification (GTDB taxonomy): domain Bacteria; phylum Pseudomonadota; class Gammaproteobacteria; order Xanthomonadales; family Xanthomonadaceae; genus Denitratimonas. The sequence goes on along the minus strand of CAYRJS010000093.1, from coordinate 7,759 downwards.
TGCGCCACCTGAGGTGAAGTCGATCTCGGTGCGGGAACTGCGCAACCGTCTGGACGCCGGTGACATCACCTTGATCGATGTGCGCCCGGTGGCTGCGCGCAGCCTGGCGCCATTTCCTGGCCCGCATGAAGTGCTGGAAGAATCCACGCGTGCACGCCTGGAAGCCCTGCCAAAGAACCAGCCTCTGGCCTTTATTTGTCACCATGGCAGCTCCAGCCGACAGGATGCGGAGCAGTTCCGGGGTCTTGGATTTGTCGATATCTATAACGTTGAAGGCGGTATCGATGCCTGGTCGGTGCATATCGATCCCCAGGTTCCGCGCTATTGATACGAATGCAAACAAGCGCAAAAAATTGACGATATAGGTGAAAAACCCCCGTTATTGCGTTATCTTCCAGTCGATGCTTGAAGCTGTTTCCAGTTTGACTGGCCTGACAGCGCCACGGATTGGTCCGGGAGGGGGGCGATGATGCAATGGCGTTTGATCAAGTGCTTGGCATTGCTGATGGCGCTGGTGATATTGGCTGGCTGTGCCGATTCACGCGAGATGCAGGCGGCCAAGGTCTGTGAGGCGGCGGCCAAGGAGCGTGCCGTCGGCAAGATCATGGCCGTGGATCTGAATGTATTGCGCGATAGCGCAGTCATGGAATCCGAATCGGTCATGCGCTTGCAGGCCCCGGTCACGCTCGATACCGGCTTGCAATCCGAGTACACCCAGACCATCAATTGCCGGGTTCAGTGGATCGACGATAATGCCCAGGTCGTCAACCTGGTGTTCGTGTTCTGATCGAGTGTTGTCAGCCTTTGTTGGGTCGACGTGTCGCATGTTGCTGACGGCACGGTTAAAATAACGTGCCCAACCAATGCGGCCACAAGGCCAGGGCGTCTGCGTGAACTTGAATCATTTGCTTGCCGGAAGTCTGCTTCCATGAGCGGGCACCCAGGCTGTCTGTTTGTCGTCGCGGCCCCTTCGGGCACGGGAAAATCGACCCTGGTCAACGCCGTGCTGCAGCGCGAACCCGGAATCTCGCTATCGATTTCCTTCACCTCACGCGAGCCGCGCCCGAACGAACGCCACGACCAGCATTACCACTTCATCAGCGTGGCCCGTTTCGAGGCCATGATCGAGGCCGGCGATTTCTTCGAGCATGCCTTGGTGCACGGCGATTACAAGGGCACCGCGCGCCAGTCGGTTGAACCGCTGTTGGCCGCAGGACAGGACGTATTGCTGGAGATCGATTGGCAAGGTGCCCACCAGGTCCGGGCCAAGGTGCCCGATTGCGTGAGCATCTTCATCCTGCCGCCGTCACGCGCCGAACTGGAACGCCGCTTGCGCACCCGGGCCCAGGATTCGGAAGCTACCATTCTGCGCCGGCTGGCTGATTCCCGGGGCGAGATCCGTCACGCCGAGGAATTCGACTACATCGTCGTCAATCAGGATTTTGAACGCGCCGTGCTGGATGTACAGGCTATCGTGCAGGCCCAGCGCCTGCGTCGTCAGGTCCAGATGCAGCGCCATGCCGATTTGCTGGAGTCCCTGCTGGCTTGATCGGCCTGCAAGCCTTGCTTGCGGGGCAGGCTCAGGACAATTCGTCCAACCCGGCGCGGCCTGGTTCCCGCGCCAGGCTGGCACCGCCGGCGCCCATGCCCATACCGACACCCATGCCTCCTCCGCCGCCACCACCACCACCACCACCACCACGGCCACCACCACCTGATTTGCCCGATTCACCGCGCTTTCCGGCTGCACCAGTGGTGACCCGCATCGGGCCTTGGGAAGGAATGTCCAGATCGTTCGGGATGGGATCCAGATCCAGTGCCTGACGGATGAACTGGCGCAGGGCCGCCACCAGTGCTGCGGTTTCCACATGCTCGCCCGCAACCATGGCGGTAGCAGCCCGGGTGGCCAGGCGTACGTGTTCTTCGGTACCCAGCAAGATGACGTCGGACAAGGCTGCCTCGACAGCATCACGTATGCGTCGACGCCGCTCGCTGGCGCTGGTGTCTCCATCGAGATCGGCATCAGGATGCTGACGCAATTCACGCAAGTGAGCCGGGTCGACACTGAGGTCGCCGGTAAACGATCCGCCCAGGGTCTTGTAGGCCGCAATCAGCACTTTCAGACGTTCGTTGATCTGGCGGTTTTCCCGTTCGCGCCGACGCTGGATGCTTTGCATGAAGACCAGGCGTACACCCACCATCACCAGTGAAACCAGGATCAGGCCGACCAAGGTGGTCAAGGCCGTGGACCAGGAACTGAAATCAAGCATGCCGCGCATGAAAGGCCATCCCGGGAAAACCGATGCGAAATACCATGCCAGTATGGCATCACCAAGCAGGCCACCGCGTCATGGGCGATGATGAGCAGCCTGGTGCACAAACTAAATCGCCTGCCCCGGATTCTGCTCCGGGACAGGCGCTGGTTCATGGGTTCCACATGGACCGGGTTCGATTGTCCTGGTCAGGGGCCTCAGGTCTCGAAGTCGTCAATGAAGATGACGAGAGGGTCGGGTTGCAGCTCGAAGGCGCCGATATCCGGGCCTGCACCCCATTCACGCAACCAGGGCTCGCCACGTTGATCCGCCGTATATCCGTCCACATTGCTGCCGGCATCGATGGCCGGACTGCCGGGCGAGAGTGCGTGCGTCAGCGTCAGTCCGCCGTTGTCGGCGAGCGGCTCCAGCAAGGGGTCGGCAACAAGCGTGTCGACAGGCAGGTTGGCCGTAGTGCCGGCGATGGTGACCAGGCTGTGTTCGCCATCGACTTCCAATGGGTTATAGGAGCTGATGTCAGCGTCCACGGGAGCCGTATTTTTCGCCACGATGCTGCTGCGCAAAATGCTCGGAACAGGGTTGAAATAGTCGTCATGGACATTGTTTGCAAAAACCCCACCGGCCGTGGTGCTGGCCTGGTTGAAAGCGATCGTGCTGGCATCGATCTGGACGTTGTTATCAAGCGCAAAGACACCCCCGCCCAAGCCTTTACCCGTGTATCCGTAGCCGTCTGTTTCCTCGCCACCCATGGCGCGATTGCCCGAGATGGTGCTGGACATCACGATGATCCGTCCATCGGCATTGGCGACGTAGTTGGAACTCTGTGCCGCCAAGCCGCCACCCTGAGCGGTACCAACAGATGCAACCACACTGATCACGGCATTGTCGTTGATGGTGCTGTATTTTGCGCCAATGCCGCCAAAAGCGTGGACGCCACCGCCCAAGATGTAGCAGGAATCGCAATTGGACGTCGCGGTATTGCCGCTGATGGTACTGAAGATGGTTACGATATTGCCGTACTCGTCACCGAAATGATCACCGGCATTGATGCCACCGCCATAACTCCAGCGGTGCTCCGAATGCGCCCGGTTGCCGCTGATCGTCGCGTTCACGAGCAAAGCGACACCTTCCGTAACCTGAAGTCCGCCACCGTAAGCCGTCTCCTGGACTGAAGTTGCTTCGTTGTTGCTCAGATCGAGGGCGTATTTGACAGAGACACCGCCGCCGTAGGCGAACAGACCACCGCCGCGGGCTTCCCCCTGGTTGGATACGGCAGTATTGCCAGTGATGACCGCGGTCTGGATTTCAATGTCATCGAAAACGGCAATGCCGCCCCCGTAGGCCCCCAGATAACCTTCGACGCGATTGTCCTTGATCGTGGTGCCTGCAAGCGAGAGCAGGTAACGGCTAGAGATGCCGCCACCAAGGGCGTAGCCCTGGGCGGAGACGGCACGATTGTTGCTTATCGTGCTGGCCTCGATGGTCATCCCGTTATAACCGTTCGCGTAGACCCCACCTCCACTGGCCAGATACTGTTGCGCGGTGAGGGTGTTGTCGGCAAGGGTGCTGGCGCTGATCTGGGTATCCCCGAACACAACCACGTTGCCTATGGCAACAATTTCTGCAGTACCGGTGTTGTGGCTGATGGTGCTGTCGTTGATCAAGGCATCGCCGTAGATGGACAGCGCAGTGCCATACACGACTGCTCCGGTCGCCGTGTTGTCGACGACGTGGCTGGTGGTGAGGGTGACGTTACCGCCTGCGATTACGCTGGCCTGGATGATCTCCTCGGCGGTGCCGGTATTGTTGCTGATCGTGCTGTCGTCGATATAGGCATCTCCGTAAGCAAGAAGAGCCGCACCCAGAACACTTTTTCCAGCCGCTGTATTGCCAGTGACGATGCTGTGGTTCAGCGTAAGCGAGCCCAAGGTGCCAATGGCAGCACCATGCGCCATGTCATAACCCGTGGCGTCTTCATCCGGTAGCGACTGGCAGCCGGTAATGCGGCTGCTGTTGATCACCACATCGTCATGTGACCAGATGCAGCCGCTGTAACCGTGGTCGGTACGCCCGTTGCGAATCGTCAACCGCTCGATGATCAGGGGCGTGGCACCCGTGTTGCGGTGGAAGATCAGGTCGTTGCCGCCACCGTCGATGGCGAGTTGATCCATGCCCGGACCGCGCAATGTCACCCCGGGGGTCTCGATCACGCCGGACGTCAGAGTGATGGTGTTGCAACTGAGATTGAGCAGGCTGATCACGTCACCGTCAACCGCTGTCGTCATGGCTTCGCGGAGGCTGCCCGGGCCACTGTCATTGCAGTTGCCAACGGCCAAGGTTTCCGGCGGACGTTGTACAGCATTGGTTTGCGCAGGTGTGAACCAGACTGAATTGCCACGACGCAACGGGATGGACTGCGACAACAATCGACGTGCAGGACGCCGCACCCGGTCCGCTACGAAATTGCGATTCTGGGTGGGGCGCTGGCCGTTGAACGTGGCGTGGTTGGTTGCGGGTGTAACCGGCTGGCTGGCACCGGCGCCAAGTATGGCGATGATGCATGTGGCGATGGTGGTAAGGCGTGGCATGTCCTGTCTCCGTCTATGCTTATGTGATCATGGTCACGTCTTTTCGGGCCAGATGCAATTGGGAGACCACGCCAGCGACTGATCTGAGCCTTGTCTGAGGGTTTGCAGGTGGTTGATGTTTGCGCAATTCAGCCTGGATGGCATAAAATGCCCAGTCCCCTTATTGTTTCAGCCGAGAATCCCATGGCTCGTGTCACCATTGAAGATTGCCTCGAAGTGGTTGATAACCGTTTCGAACTGGTTGTCATGGCCTCACGTCGCGCCCGCCAGTTGGCCAAAGGTGCGCATAGTGCCCTGGACGGGGACGAGCAGGACGACAAGCCCACCGTGATGGCTCTGCGTGAAATTGCTACCCGCAGCATCGACGAAGCCGCGATCGAAGAAGAAGATCGGGTCCAGCGTGAGCGTCGCGAGCGTGAAGCTCTGGAATGGGCCGCTGCCGAGGTCGATGACGACATCATGAAGGGCGGCGACGACCTGTAAGCATGATGCGGCTGCAAGCGTGGATTCTTGTACCCGTTCACGTATTTTTTTTCCGGGTTTCATTGCCCTTGTGATGAATGCTGCGTAGGCTGGAGACATGACCAGCATTACGCCCGATCTGCACGACGCATCTTCAAGCCAGGAAACCGCGCCCGATCCGTGCCCGGAGCTGGTTGATCGGCTGCTGGAACTGGCCGGGCAATACCTGCCTGCAGAGCAACTGGACCTGATTCGCCAGGCTTATCGCCTGGGCGCCAAGGCCCATGACGGGCAAACCCGCAAGAGTGGCGAGGCCTACATCACCCACCCGGTTTCGGTAGCCATCCTGCTGGCCAATCTCGGCATGGATGTGGAAACCCTGTGTGCGGCCGTCCTGCATGACGTGCTCGAAGACACTCCGGTCGAGCGCGAAACCATTGCCGCGCAGTTTGGTGAAACCGTGGCCGAGCTGGTGGATGGCGTTACCAAGCTCGACAAGCTGCATTTTCGCAGTCGCCAGGAAGCCACCGCCGAGAGCTTCCGCAAGATGCTGCTGGCGATGGCACGCGATCTGCGCGTGATCCTGATCAAGTTGGCCGATCGTCTGCACAACATGCGCACCATCGATGCCATGAGCGGCGAGGCCCGACGTCGGATCGCCCGTGAAACCCTGGATATCTATGCCCCGATTGCCCAGCGCCTGGGCATGAACAAGATCAAGGGCGAATTGCAGGATCTGGGCTTCAAGGGCCTGTATCCCAAGCGCCATGCCGTCATCACCCGTCATGTGAAAACCCTGCCGGTTTCGCGCCAGGAAACCATGGCCCGGATCGAAAATGCGCTGGCCCAGCAACTGGGCAAGGAAAGCATCCCGCATCGCCTGGTCTGGCGGGTGAAATCGCCCTACAGCATCTATCGCAAGATGAAGCAGGAGCAAAAGACCTTTGACCAGGTCATGGACGTGTTCGGCTTCCGCGTCATCGTGGGCAACGTGATGCAGTGCTACATGGCCTTGGGCGCGGTGCACAGTCTGTTCAAGCCGGTCGACAAGCGTTTTCGCGACTTCATTGCCATTCCCAAGGCCAACGGCTATCAATCCTTGCATACTCTGCTGTTCAGTCCTTACGGCTCGCCCATCGAGGTGCAGATCCGAACCGAGGAAATGGACCAGGTGGCCGAGCGTGGGATCGCCGCCCACTGGCTCTACAAGACCCCGGATGGCACTCCCAGCAGCGCCCAGAACCGGGCCCAGATGTGGCTCTCGGGTCTGCTCGAAAACCAGAAGGAAGCCGGGTCCTCGCTGGAGTTTCTCGACAACGTCAAGGTTGACCTGTTTCCCGACGAGGTTTATCTGTTTTCGCCCAAGGGCGACATCCTGTCCTTGCCACGCCACGCCACCGCCCTGGATTTTGCCTATGCAGTGCATACCAAGGTGGGCGACCACGCCGTCGCGGCCCGGGTCAATCGCAAACTGGCGCCCCTGCGTTCGCGCCTGGTCAGTGGCCAGACCGTGGAAATCATCACCGCCCCGTCCGCCACGCCCAATCCGAGCTGGCTGGATTGGGTAGTGTCCAGTCGCGCCCGCACCTCGATCCGACATTATCTGAAGCGGCTCCAGCACGAAGATGCGATCGAGCTGGGTCATCGCATGCTGGATCGGGCCCTGGATTCGCTCGACAGTTCGCTTGACCGGGTGCCGGCCAAGGTGCTCGATCAATACCTGGCCGAGGCTCGCCTGCGCCGTCTGGAAGATCTGCTGGCGGAGATCGCCCTGGGCAATCGCATGGCCCTGCAAGTGGCCCAGGCCTTGGCCAATACCGCCGATGGCCAGGCCCACATACCGCATGCCCCAAGTGCGGAAAAGATCCTGATCACCGGGGCCGAGCGTGGCGTGCTCAATTTCCCCGATTGCTGCCTGCCGGTTCCCGGCGACGACATCATCGGCTACCTGTCCACCGGCAAAGGCATCATGGTGCATCGCACCGATTGCCCGAACGTACCGGAATTGCGCAAGAGTCCAGAACGGCTGGTGCCGATCGGCTGGGATCGGGAAGTGGTCGGCGATTTCCGTTCCTCGATCCGGGTGGAAGTGGAGAACAAACCCGGTGTACTGGCCCAGGTGGCTGCTGCCATCGCCGATACCCAGGCCAATATCGACAACGTCGAGTATCAAGAGCGCGACCTCGCCTCGGCTGTGATCGAATTCCTCATCAACGTGCGCGATCGCAAGCATATTGCCGACGTCATGCGTCGGGTCCGGCGTCTGCCGGTCACCATCGGAGTGCAACGGCGCTGATCCTCGCCGTGATCGAACCGGCACGACCTGTTTGCAGCAAGGCATTACACTAGCGTTTTCACACAACGCGAGAAATCACCATGTCCCGACAGATCATCCATGCCGACGCCGCCCCGGCCGCCATCGGTCCCTATTCGCAG
>CAYRJS010000092.1:6834-9609 GCA_964424535.1 uncultured Aquimonas sp. | reverse complement strand
CTGGCGCTGCGCCGGCTGGCTGCGCACAAGGGCATGACACAGGCCGCGATGCTTGAACGCCTGATCCTGGACGCGGATGCACGGGCGACGACCAGCATGGGCGCGGATGAGTGGGCCGAGTACCACGCGGTCGGCTAGATCATCGCGTTACGCGGTAACGGCTGACAACCCCGCATCACCCCCCGTACCCTGCATTTCTGAAATGTGGGACGGGATGTTGGGTGAATGGGAAAAAATCCGCTAAGTCGCTGATTTTATTGAATAAGTGGCGGAGAGGGTGGGATTCGAACCCACGTTACGGGAGACCCGTAAACCGGATTTCGAGTCCGGCGCATTCGACCACTCTGCCACCTCTCCGGTCGCTTGCCCGAGCGGTGCGGGCAAGACCGCGCATGATACGTGCGATATCAACTTTGCACAAGGACAATTCCGGTGTCCAGACAGAGCCATTGTCCGGGGCTTGTACCGTTCGCCATGACTGCGGCATCATGCACGGAAGTTTATTTCTGTCATTGGCTTGTGGCCGCATGAAGATTTTTCCTGGCTTGATCCGCCACAACCACTTAGGAGCCCACTCGGAGCAGGGTGTGGCCGGACCATGATGACCTGATGATCGAATTCGGCCACCTAACCCATGTCGGCTTGCGCCGCGAACACAACGAAGACACCTATTACGGTGACGCCCAGCTTGGCCTGTGGCTGGTGGCTGATGGCATGGGTGGACACGAATTCGGCGAAGTGGCCAGTGCCTTGGCTCGCGATACCATCGTCAACAAGGTGCGCGAAGGTGCCAATCTGACCGATGCCATCCGGGCTGCCGATGAAGAAATCATGCACCAGTCGCAGCGACGCAGTGAGGCCCTGCCCATGGGCACGACCATCGTTGCAGCGCGACTCAACAGCACCCGCTTCGAGATCGCCTGGGTTGGTGACAGCCGCATCTATCTTTGGGATGGCGAGTTGCACCAACTCTCGCAGGATCATTCCTATGTGCAGGAATTGATCGAGCAAGGTGCCATCACCGCCGAGCAGGCGCGGGTGCATCCACATCGCAACGTTATTACCCAGGCTCTGGGCGTGACCGATCCGCAGGCGCTCAAGGTCGAAGTGATGCGCGGCGATCTGCAGCCTCGGATGCAGCTTCTGCTGTGCAGTGATGGTCTGACCGAGGAAGTCGATGATGCCGGCATCGCCCGGATTCTGGCCAAGGAAGACCTGTCGGCCCAGGAGTGTGTCGATCAACTGGTACTGGAAGCCTTGAACGGCGGTGGATCGGACAACGTCACCGTCATCGTCTTGCGCAATAACGGCATCGCCTGATCCTGTGCGATAGCCTGTCCGGCGCGTCCCGCCCGCCGGCTTACAACTGCGTCATGAAATCCCTGCGGCAACGCAAGCCGGTATGCGGAAAATCGCAGAACAGGGCATCCACACCCATGGCAAAAGCCACATCGAATTCTTCTTCCGGGGTGGCAAAACCACTGGGCAAGGCATCGTCACGGTAGGTGTAGGCGTGCACCTGGCAACCATGCTCATGGGCCAGGTCCACCAGGCCACTGCTGCTGCCATCGACATCCTGCAACAGGCTTTTGGGCACACCGAAACCATCGACCTGGCGGGCATGTCGAGGAATCAGTCGACGCCACGGGGCGTTGTTTTCCAGCAGCAGAAATACCGGCGATTCGATGGCCTCGCGCAAGCGCAACAACGGGTCCAGTTCAAAGCATTGCAACCAGATACGCACCTGTCCCGGATGACGTTGGCGGATGGCCGACAAAAAGCGTCCGCACGGATCCTGGCCGATATGCTCGAAAAAGGCTGGAGACTTCAATTCCGGGTACAAGGTTACCGGCGCACCGCGTGCACGCGCCTGTTGCTCGGCCCACAGCAAGACGGCAGCAAAGGTGGGGATGCGAAATTGCCCATCGTACTGGTGATCGCGTGACGGAAACGGCTGCACGGCCCGCAACTGCCCCAACTCGTTCAAGGTGAAATCCTCAACCCACCAGTCGCCATCGCGTCGACGCGAAGCAAACCCGGAATGGGCGAGGATATCGGTGCTGCGGGTCAGATTGCGGTCATGACGTACGACCAACTGGTTGTCGCGGGTACTGACCAAATCCTGCTCGATCACATCAGCGCCCTGCCCCAGTGCCAAGGCGTACCCTTCCAGGGTGTGCTCGGGCATCAAGCCGCTGGCACCGCGATGGGCAATGATCCGCGTGGGTTCGCCATCAAGCGTGGGCCACTGCGTCATGGCGCCCAGTCCAACAACCGGTACCGGGTCGTGGCGCGCAATTCACCTTCAAAACGACTGCGTACGCGTACTTCAAGATCGTGCTCACCAACGGCCAGATTGGTCGGCACATTGGCTGCCCACAGATGCTGGGTGGGCCGGGCCAATACGGCACGATCATAAGAGCGCAAACCTTCATCCTGACGATCGGCCACATTCAAGGCCACCAACTCCGGATCGGGCTCATCAGAGCGCCGCATCGGCAGCCAGTCCCCGCCATCGATGCGATAGTCGACCTGTGCATCCGGCTCGGCGGCATAAACATTGGCCAGCAAGGGAAAGGCCGGATAGGCGCCACGGCGCAAGGTGCCCGGTGAAGTCAGGCCCAAGCGCAGCTCGTCGCGACCGCGAGAGGCGTAATAGCGAGTCTGGTAACCATCATTCTCGAAACGCAGGATGGCGTAGCCATTCGGGCTGCCATCGGACATGCGCGTGTCGGGCAGGCCCTCGGCATCCGGCAAGCCGCCCCAGAATCCGCC
>CAYRJS010000092.1:0-6734 GCA_964424535.1 uncultured Aquimonas sp. | reverse complement strand
ACAAAGGCGAATCCTGGCAGTTCCCAGGCCACGGTATCCGGGCCGAAATGGCGGCGGTAGGTGAGTGAAGCCAGGCTGTCATCGCCAGCATCACGGTCGACATCGTGATTGCCCGGCGCATGCAACCAGGGAATCCCCAACGCGGCATTGACCTGGTTCAGGGCTGGATACAGTTCCAGGGCATCATCGACCAGATCGCCCAGGGTAATGCCCAGCGCCAAGCCCGAATGTCGGCTGGCCGGAGCGATGATCGAGCGGCGATAAAACTCCAGTTGCTCGGGATTGCCCACTTGCGAATCAGCGATCAGCAACAGCTCCAGCGGCTGCGGCACCGCATCCGCGCCAGGCAACAGGGCAAAATCGCTGCGCCGTGCATCCACAGGCTCGATTTGCCCATATTGCAAGCGCTGAGAACCCTTCGGGAAATGGTGTCGCCAGAAAGCCGGCAAGCCCTGCGCATTGATCGGAAACCGGTACGTCGGCGGCTTGATGACAAACAGCGTATCGCCTTCGCGCAAGGCGATCCGATAGCGGCCTGCAGCATCGGTGCGCACCACCTCACGACCATTGGATACCTTGACCTCGGCCACGCCAAGCTCGCCGCGATCAAGCCGGCCATTGCCATTCAAATCGAGAAATACCCGCCCTCGGGCCTGTTCATCGGCCTGCGCCCACAGGGGCATCAACAACAAGACCAGCGAGCAGAGACGCCAGAGGTTCATGGGCACGGCCGCAACGGCCACTCAACCACACTGGAAGTACAGAGTGTCGGGCGAAGCGGCTGCAGTCGACTGGCCCAGGCTCACTGTTCCGGACTTGCGCAAATGGACTTCATCGCGATGCACGCGCAGCTCTTCGTCTTCGGCAAAACGCACATACGTGGCATTGGTGCTGTGATCGGACAGCATGTAATGACCGTTCTTGTATTCGATCGAGGCATGGATGCGACTGACCCATTCGGCATCCACCACCAACGCATTGGAGGCATCGCGTCCCATCGAAAACGGCGGGGATGAAGGCGACAGTTCGATCACCTGGCCGCGAAAACGCAGGGTCAGGGTCTGGGTGCGGTCGGTTTTGTCGTCAACCCGGATCGCGTGCTGGACCATGGTGATGCTGGAGGTATCTTCCTGCCAGATCACGTCGACGATCTCGATCGGCAGCAGTTTGCCCCGCACCCGCGTGCGTCCGAGTCCACGCGAACGCATGCCGCCTACGCTGGTCATGCCTCGAAAAGTGGTGGCAGTGGTGACGATCTGGCCGCGCTTGGCCAGCGAGGCCATGCGGGCGGCGGTATTGACCGCATCACCGTATACATCGCCTTCCTCAAGCAGGGCTTCACCGTGGTGCAGGCCAACCCGGATCCCCAGGGCATCGCGCACGAAGTTTGGATCCTGACTGATCCGACGCTGCATTTCACAAGCCGCCACGATCGCATCCACGGGTGCGGGAAAGGTGCACATCACCTCATCACCGATGGTCTTGATCACGGTGCCGCCGTGGTACCTGGTAATGTCCGACAGCGCCGTGATCACCGCAGCGATGATGCGCCGCGCCTCAGCATCGCCACGTTCTTCGAACAGGCGGGTACTGTTGCTGACATCCGCAAAAACGATGGCGATGGGTTGGGACTGGGTCATATCGCTGCATCATAGGCCAATCTTGGTTTGCGCTCCACTGGAATTGCCGACCCGGCCCAGCCCGAAAACGCCGCCTCAGTCAGCCATTTCTCGCGCCGCTGCGACCACATCAGCCACCGCCGGCAACACCAGGAAGGCGGCCCCGGCCAATGGCGTATAGGTATCGGCACCCACCACGCGCCGCACCGGCACCTGGCCAAAACCGTCCTCGACCAAAGCGGTGAGGATGCCCTCACCCACTCCGGCGCTGCGGCGGCCTTCATCCAGCACCAGAATCCGCTTGGCGTTGCCGGCCTGGGCCTGGATGAAATCCTCATTCAGGGGTACGAGCCAGCGCAAATCCACCACCCGCACCTTCCAGCCCAGGCCAGATTCGATCTCGGGCACGGCCTGCAAGGCCATCGGCACGCCGTTGCCGTAGGTGAAGACCACCAGATCCTCGGCTTCCGGCGCATAGACCCGGCCTTCGCCCAGCGACATGGCCTCGCCAGGAGCCGGATAGGGGAACAACCACTGACCATCACCGGCCTCATGCAGATCCTTGCGCATATACAAGGCGATCGGCTCCATGAAGATGCTGACCCGGCCATCGACCTTGGACAAGGCCGCCAGCGTGCGCAGCATCGTGACCGCATCATCGCCCCGGCTCGGGCAACCCACGACCAGACCGGGAATGTCGCGCAGGGCGGCAATCGAGTTGTCGTTGTGAAAATGCCCGCCAAAGCCACGCTGATAACCCAGGCTGGCCATGCGCACCAGCATCGGGTTGCGATACTGGCCATTGGAGAAGAATTGCAGGCTCGCCGCCTCGCCGCGAATCTGGTCGCAAGCATTGTGGAAATAAGCCAGATACTGGATTTCCGGGATCGGCAACATGCCCATGTTGGCATAGCCCTGAGCCATGCCCAGGATTGTGGTCTCATCCAGCAAGGTGTTGAACACCCGCGTGCCACGAAAGGTTTTGTACAAGCCCTTGGTGACGGTATATACCCCGCCCTTTTGCGCCACATCCTCCCCAAACACCAGAGTTTCCAGGTATTTGGCCATCAGTTCGTGCAGGCCCTGGTTGATCTGGATGGCCAGATGCCGCGCCGGCTGGTTTTCCGGCAGGTGTTCCTGCCCGCCATGAACCTGGATCCGCGCCTCGGCAAAATCGGCACGTTCGGCCTCGGCCTTGACGGCCGCCGGCGTATACGGTGCCAACGGTGCCATCACCTGCTCCAGGGTTTCGATCTTCGGACGATGATCGGCGGCATCAGCCGCTTCAAAACAGCGTGCGCGCATGGCTTCGTAGGTGGCCAGCAGGGTTTGCTTGGTGAACAGTCCGGCGCTCAGGGCAATGGCAGCCGAGCGCAGCAATGGATCAGAGGCCTCGATGGCAACCAGTTCCTCCAGCGGCCGCCATTCGATCTCGAAATCGGTGCCGGCGTGGCCCATGATGCGAGTGGTGCGCAGATGCAGGAAGGTTGGTCGCCGGGTGCTGCGACAATGCTCCACGGCGCGTTGAACCTGGCCATACCCGTTGGCTAAATCCAGACCATCGGCATAGAAGTAATCCAGATCTGCGCGCTGGGCGAAATTGCGCGCAATCCAGCCGGTTGGCGTTTTTACCGAAATACCGATGCCATTGTCCTCGCAGACAAACAACACCGGTGCCGGCAGCTTCTGATACGCCGCCCAGGCCGCGGCGTTGAAGGCCGTCTGCGCGGTGGCGTGGTTGGAACTGGCATCACCAAAACTGCACAGGGCGATGGAATCAGCCGGCACCGGCAAGGTGTGCTTGATGCGCCGGGCCTGCTCGATCGCCAGCGCCGTACCCAGCGCCTTGGGCAGGTGCGAGGCAATGGTGGAGGTTTGCGGAATCACCCACAATGGCTTGCTGCCCCAGACCTTGTGTCGCCCACCGGACGCCGGATCCTCGGCGCTGGCGGCAAAACTCAAGGCCGAATCCATCACCGGATCCATCTCCGGCAACTTGCGAAAACGTTCGGCCATGAACGCACCCGAGCGGTAATGCAGGAAGGCCGGGTCGGTATGCCGGGTCAGCCGCGCCACCATGGCGTTGCCCTCATGGCCGCTGGAACCGATGGTGTAGAACACCTTGTTCTTGACCCGCAACACCCGCGCCATCAAGTCCAGATGGCGTGATATCAATTGCGATTCGAACAGGTCGAGAAAATCCGCCACCGTACAAGCACTGCCCGGCGCAACCGGCGCTTCGGGACCAGCGGCCACCGTCACCGGCCCGTCCCAGGCCTCGACGAACTCAACAAAGTTGCGATCACAGATTTCCGCACGGTTGAGGCCGCGCTGACGAGCAGGAATGGCAGAACTGGACATATCCGATCCAAAGCAGGGAGACTGCCGCGTTCCCACCACGGGAAACACGTGCAAAGCCCGTCATTCTACTATCGACGCCGTGTTTTCGGCCCCACCGCACACCTTCACCGCCAACGCGGATACCTGCGCTTCACAAAGTCCATGCTGATCGCCTTCAACAAACCTTATGGCGTGCTGTGCCAGTTCACCGACCGCAGCCAACCCGCACGCCCTACCCTCGCCGGCTTCGATCTACCGGACAAGGTGTACCCGGCTGGACGATTGGATTTTGATTCCGAAGGCCTGCTGCTGTTGACCGACGATGGCCGTCTTGCCCATCGCCTGACCGACCCACGCCACGGCAAGGAAAAAACCTATCTGGTGCAGGTGGAAGGCGAGCCCGCCGAAGCTGCACTGGGGGCGCTGCGTCGAGGTCTTGTTCTCAAAGACGGTCCCACCCGCCCTGCCCGCGCCCGCCGTGTCGACCCACCCGACTGGCTCTGGCCACGCGATCCACCGATCCGCTTTCGCAAGACCGTCCCGGATTGCTTTATCGAACTGACCTTGAGCGAAGGCCGCAATCGTCAAGTACGCCGCATGACCGCCGCCATCGGTTACCCCACCTTGCGCCTGATCCGCCTGAGCATCGGCCCCCACGCTCTGGATGATCTTGCTCCCGGCACCTGGCGCATGGTGGGAAACAATTCGTCGGGGGCGTAGCCCCGGCCTACTCTTGTTGCAGCAATTCGTCGGGGGCGTAGCCCCGGCCTGCCCGCTTCTTGCAGGCCGCCCCCGGATCAAGTCCGGGGCAAGCTCTACGCAGGCGATGTGTCGTGTGGAGACATGACATAGCCGCCCTCTCCGACAACCGTTCGGTCGAAACCCTGAGCCGGCACGAGTGCGATTTTCTCTTCGACCGGATGGTAGCAAGCCTGTGAGACAGTGCGGACAATGACCACCGCAGCGCGCCAGGCCTGTTTGCTGGCCTCCCGCCAATGTCTCTCCCCGGTTGGCGATCTGGCTTCAAGTACGGTAGGGTGCCGTACAAGGAGGCTTGATATGACCACCATTACCGACCGTCTCGACTTGCGCCTGAGCGTCGAGGACAAAAACCGCCTGCGCCGAGCTGCCGAGCTGCATGGCTTGCCCATGGCCACCTTTGTCCGCGAAGTGGCGTTGCGCGAAGCCGAGATCACCATCGCCCACCCACCGAAGGCCCGCCACAGCGGCCTGGCGGCGCGCCTGCGCGGTCGTGCGACGGCGCGCATGGGGACCGACGAAATCATGCAGCTGACCCGTGGTGCCTGAGACACCCGCAGTGGCAGCTCCCCTGTCCGAGTGCGTCCTTGTGGACGCCAACGTCCTGTTGGACGTGTTGACCAACGATCCGGACTGGTACGACTGGTCGGCGGCGCAGCTCGATGCCTGCGCCATCGGGACCGAATTGTGCATCAACCCCATCATCTACGCCGAGGTTTCGGTCGGGTTTGAACGCATCGAGGAACTGGATGCCGCCCTTCCGGCTGAAATCTTTACCCGGCTGGAGCTACCGTGGGAAGCGGGCTTCCTGGCCGGGAAGGCGTTCCTGCAGTACCGCCGCGCCAAGGGTGCCCGGACCTCGCCGTTACCTGACTTCTACATCGGTGCCCA
This sequence comes from uncultured Aquimonas sp., assembly GCA_964424535.1. GTDB lineage: Bacteria > Pseudomonadota > Gammaproteobacteria > Xanthomonadales > Xanthomonadaceae > Denitratimonas. Next base: position 1,125 of record CAYRJS010000092.1, on the reverse strand, counting down.
TGCCGCCATCGAGACCATGACACTGCTGACGCGCGACGCGAAGCGGTATCGCACTTACTATCCCAAACTGAAAATAATCTGCCCGTGACCTGGTGTGGTGTCTCGCAAGTAACGCGATGAAATTCCGGATTGATTTCGCTGCGAGGCAAGGACTTTGGCATCTACCATTACCAGGACGGCGATTTCATCGTCCAGCGCGGCTACGGGCGCGAGAGTTGGTGCCACATCCGCTTTACCGGACAGGACACCGAGTTCCGCTGGGTCACCGAGAACGTGTACTACATCAAATCCGGTGACATTTTCACCGATTTCCCGGTGCGACTGGTCATCGGCCACCACACTCTGGATGATCTCGCGCCCGGCACCTGGCGCACGGTGGAAAACAATTCGTCGGGGGCGTAGCCCCGGCCTACTCTTGTTGCAGCCTTTACGCGACTCGATGCATCACCGCAACCTCGCGTTCGATCTTTTTACCGGCTGCGATTTCAGCCACACGCAGGTCGTACATCGCCTGCAGATTCAGCCAAAACTGTGGTGAAGTGTCGAAATAACGTGCCAGACGCAGAGCAGTATCCGCTGACACACCGCGCCGCTCGCGCACGATGTCGTTGATTCGTGGTGCCGGCACGCTGAGTGCCTTGGACAAGGCATTGGCACTCATGCCCAGCACCTTCAAGTAGTCCTCACGCAGGATTTCACCGGGATGCACCGGTCGCATGCCATTTTTGATCATTGCCGTACGCCTCGTCAGTGATAGTCCACGATTTCAACCTGCTCTGCGTGCTGTCCATTCCAGACAAAGCAGATTCGAAACTGATCGTTGATCCGTATGCTGTATTGGCCAACACGATCGCCCTTGAGCTGCTCCAACCGGTTTCCAGGCGGAGAGATCAGGTCACGCAGCTCATGCGCAGCGTTGAGCACTCCCAACTTGCGTTCAGCCACATTGGCGATAGCCGAGAACCGGCGCGAACGACCAGTTTTGAACAAGGCTTGCGTGTCAGCGCAACGAAAGCTCAGGATCATGGCGGCATGGTATAACGAATAACGTTAAACGACAAATTCTGAAACCTTGTGACGGGCACCTGGCGCACGGTGGAAAACCATTCGTCGGGGACGTAGCCC
>CAYRJS010000091.1:0-9621 GCA_964424535.1 uncultured Aquimonas sp. | reverse complement strand
GCAACAATTGCATCATCGGCCACGCTGCCATCGGTGGCCTGCCGCAAGACAAGAAGTACGCCGGCGAGCGGGTCGAACTGGAAATCGGTGACGACAACCTGATCCGCGAATTTGTCACCATCAACCGTGGCACCCAGGGTGGCGGCGGTATCACCCGGATCGGGGACCGCAACTGGATCCTGGCCTATTGCCATATTGCCCACGATTGCCAGGTCGGCAGCGACTGCATCTTTTCCAACAACGCGACCCTGGCCGGGCACGTCGAGATCGGTGATTTCGTGATCCTCAGCGGCTTTGCCGGGGTGCACCAGTTCTGCCGCATCGGTGCCCACGCCTTTATCGGCATGGGTGCCCTGATCAATGGTGATGTACCGCCGTTCGTGATGGTGGCCCAGGATGGCTATGCCCGGCCCCGTGGCATCAATGCCGAGGGTTTGAAGCGACGTGGTTTCGGGCCCGAGCGCATGGCCGCGATCAAGCGCGCCTACCGGGCCTTGTATCTGGGCGACAAGAAACTGGACGAGGCCAAGACCGAGCTGGGCGCCATCGCCCACGACAGCGAGGACGTGCAGGCCATGCTGGCCTTTATCGAAGCCGGCTCCCGCGCCCTGGCCAGGTGAAGGCGGCAGGCGTGGAACCGCAGCAGTGAGCACATCCGGACGCCCGCTACGCATCGCCCTGTGCGCTGGCGAAGCCTCTGGCGATGTGCTGGGTGCGGACTTGATGGCCCATCTGCGTGTGCTGTACCCAAACGCCCAACTGGCCGGTATCGGCGGACCCCGGATGCAGGCCGAAGGACTAGATGCCTGGCATGACGCCTCCGAACTGGCGGTGATGGGCCTGGCAGAGGTTCTGGCGCACCTGCCGCGCCTGCTGCGTTTGCGCAGCCGGTTTCGCAAACGTTTGCTGGACTGGCAACCGGATGTCTTTATCGGCATCGACGCGCCGGATTTCAATCTGCCGGTGGAACGCTGGCTCAAGCGTCGTGGCCTGCGCACCGTGCACTATGTCAGCCCGTCGATCTGGGCCTGGCGTGCCGGTCGGGCCAAGCGCATGGGCCAGTGCGCCGATACCGTGTTGTGTCTGTTCCCGATGGAACCGCCGATCTATGCGCAATTCGGGGTGAAGGCGCGTTTTGTCGGTCATCCTCTGGCCGATGCCATGCCCTTGCTGCCGGATCGGTGTGCCGCCCGCGCCGAACTGGGCTTGCCTGCACATAGCCCTGTACTGGCCTTGTTGCCGGGCAGCCGGCGCGGGGAGATTCGGCGTCTGTTGCCGGTCTTCCTGGCCGCCGCACCGGCCATTGCGGCCCCGGTCAAGAACCTTCAAATCGTGATTCCGGCAGCCAATACCGGTTGCCGGGATGAAATCCAGACCCTGCTTGCGGCTGCCGATGCTTCCCTGTCGATCCATCTGATCGATGGCCAGGCCGATCGGGCCATGGTCGCCGCTGATGTGGTCCTGCTCGCATCCGGCACCGCCACTCTGGAAGCCTTGCTGGCCAAACGCCCGATGGTGGTGGCTTATCGCGTGGCGTGGTTGACCCACGCCATCGTCAAGGGCTTGGGCCTGCTCAAGACCCGTCATTACAGCCTGCCCAACGCCCTGGCCGGGGAAGCCATCGTGCCCGAACTGATGCAGCACGATTGCACGCCCGAGAAGATTGCCGCTGCCGTGCTCGCCTGGTGGCAGCAGCCAGCACGTCTGGCCGCCATCGAACCGCGCTTTGTCGCCATCCATCAGGCCCTGCGCTGTCAGGCTTCCGCGCAGGCGGCCAAGGCCATCGCCGAGGTGCTGGGTGAGCCTTGAGGCAGCCCTGATTGCCGGTGTCGATGAAGCCGGACGTGGCCCTCTGGCCGGACCGCTGGTGGTGGCCGCCGTGATCCTGGATCCTGAGCGCCCCATCGAGGGCATTGACGACTCCAAGGCCCTGAGCGAGCGTCGTCGTGAAACCCTGTTCGACCTGATCCAGACCCGAGCTCTGGCCTTTCGCATCGAGATCATCGACGTAGCCCGCATTGATGCCCTCAATATCTTCCAGGCCACCATGGCGGGCATGCGTGAAGCCGTTGCCGGGCTGGTGCCGACACCCATCCTGGCCCGCATTGATGGCAACAAGATCCCGCCCGGATTGTGCTGTCCGGCCGAAGCCTGGATTGGTGGCGATGCCCGCGACCAGACCATCGGTGCCGCCTCGATCCTGGCCAAGGTCACCCGTGATCGCCTGATGCTGCAACTGCACCAGTACTGGCCCGACTATGGCTTTGATCGCCACAAGGGCTATCCCACCGCCGCCCATCTGGCCGCCCTGCAAGCGCTCGGCCCCTGCCCGGAGCACCGCCGCAGCTTCGCTCCAGTGAGAAAGGTCCTGGAGCGTGACTTGTTGAGCTGAAAACCTGCAAAAGGTTGATGATTTATTGATGGCACAATTGTGATTTACAAGTTACACTTGAGTCATGATCACGATTCGCAAGCACGAAGCTTTCGAGAAATGGTTTCTCGGTTTGCGCGATGTCATGACCCAGGTTCGCCTGCTGAAGCGTTTGAAGAAAGTCGAGATGGGATTGCTGGGAGACGTTGAATCGGTAGGTGATGGGGTGTTCGAAATGCGTGAGCATTTTGGTCCCGGCTGGCGTCTGTATTACATCCAGCGTGGGCCGATCCTGATCGTGATGCTCGGTGGTGGCGACAAGTCCACGCAAAACTCGGATATCGCCGCAGCAAAAGAACTTGCCCGGACTTTGAAGGATTGAATCATGACCAAAATTGCCGACCTGAAGACCTTCGATGTGGCCGACTATCTGGACAGCGAAGAAAAGATCGTCCAGTACCTTGCCACCGTATTGGAAGACAATGACCCGGCATTGCTGGCGGCAGCGCTGGGTGATGTGGCCCGTGCACGTGGAATGACGCAGTTGGCTCGTGAAACCGGTTTGGCGCGTGAAGCGCTGTACCGCTCGTTGTCGGAGACCGGAAATCCCAGTTATGCCACCATCGTCAAGGTAATGCGTGCGCTGGGATTGAAGCTGGTACCCCAACCTATCGCAACGTGAGCGTATACCCATAAACCCCCTACAGTGAACACCATGGCAGGTGTCAGCACGCACGCATGGAGAACCAGGCTGATCCGGCGATGGCTGGGTCGGTTCCTGGTCGTGGGCATGGGCTTGTTGTCGGGTCTGGGCCTGGCAACAGGCCAGACTCTGACGCTGGAAGTGGATCGATTGGCCACCTCGATGGCGAGCCTCGATGATCTGAATCTGACCCTGGAGTGGCCGGCTGGGGTCGCGCAGGGACGGTTGCACTTGACCGTTGCCATGCTGGATGCCCCCGAGTTTGGGTATCGCTGGCGGGATCTGAGCTGGACGTGCGATCTGCAGCATGAGGCCGATACCTGGCAGTGCGCGGGACCGATCAAGGCGGGTGGGGCTTCCGGCTTGAGCCTGTCGGCCAGTCTGGATGATGGGGCGCTGGTGCTGGAAGCCAGCAACAAGACGACCCGCCTGCACCTGTCTCAACCTGCATCTGATGCTGCGCCGCTGCAATTGGAACTGGTGCGGGTGCCGGCTACCTGGCTGGCGCCCTTGCTGGCCAAGGCCTGGGAGCAGGGGCATCCGACCGGTGGCACGCTTGATCTGAACTGGCAATTGCAGCTGGGTGACGATGGTCTGGGCTTTTCCGGGCCGGTCGCGGTGACCGGTCTGGGATTGGATAGTGCCGATGGCAGTATCGCAGCCGAAGGCATCCGGGCTGCGGGCCAGGTTCGCGGCGAGGTGAAGGATGTGGGCACCGCGCTGGACCTGGCCCTTGAACTACGGGGTGGCGAGGTGTTGTTGGGTGCCTTGTATGCCGCTTTGCCGGAAACACCGGTTGAGTTGGGTCTGCAAGTGCGTGAAGCCGGGCCGGGAACGTGGCAGCTTCAGGCCCTGCGCTGGCGTGATCCGGGCGTCATGGAATTAAGCGGCTCGGCGCGCTTGCAGGCAACAGGCGAGTCGATGCTGCAACAGTTGCAACTGAGCTATTCGATCCCGTCCCTGGCACTGGCCCAAGAGCGTTATTTCGAAAGCCTGATGGCAAGTCTGGGTCTATCTGGTTTCACCCTGGTCGGAGCGGTGAAGGGCCAGCTCGAACTGGCGGATGCCAACTGGCAGGCCATCGACTTGCATCTGGATGCGGTAGGGGTGGGCGATGAACAGAACCGCTTTGTCAGTGAGGATTTGTCGGGCGATTTGCGCCTGCGCCATGGCAAGGCGGCAGCCGCCAGCCAGTTGGCCTGGCAGAGCGTATCCTTGTATGGCTTGGCGCTGGGTCCGGCCAGCCTGAGTCTGGATAGTGCTGAAGGTGGCCTGGCGCTCAAGACACCCGTGGCGATCCCGCTGTTTGGCGGAACCGTCCGTGTGCGCACATTCGATTACCTGCCCCGCGATGAGGAAGAACGCCTGGATCTTGCCTTGGCCCTGGAACGGGTCGATCTGGCGGCCTTGAGCACGGCTTTTGGTTGGCCGGCCTTTGCCGGCACGGTTTCCGGTGATCTGCCGGGTGTGCGCCTGCGTGGCAATCATCTTGAGTTCGAAGGTGGCCTGTCGGCGCAACTGTTCGATGGCCAGGTCCAAGTCTCGCAGCTTTCGATGGAACGGCCTTTCGGGGTGGCGCCGATGCTGGCGGCCAGCATCGAGTTCAAGGGGCTGGATCTGGAGCCGCTGACGGCGGCCTTTGATTTTGGCGAGATCACCGGTCGTCTCGATGGCCATATCCGTGATCTGCGCCTGCTGGACTGGGAACCAGCCGCCTTTGACGCGTCTTTCCACACGGTCAAAACTTCCGGGGTGCGCCAACGCATCAGCCAGCGCGCCGTGCGCGACCTGACCGAAGTGGGTGGTGGTGGCATTGCCGCCGGCCTGCAGGCGCAGATGCTCAAGACCTTTTCCAGCTTCGGCTATTCGCGCATCGGCCTGTCCTGCGTTCTGGCCAACAACGTATGCACGATGGCGGGTGTGGAGGCCGCCAACAACGGTGGCTACATCATCGTGGATGGCTCCGGCTTGCCTCGGGTCAATGTCATCGGTCACCAGCGCAAGGTTGATTGGCCGGTGTTGCTGGGTCGGCTCAAGGCGGCCACCGAGGGCCAGATGCCGGTGATAGATTGAGCATGAACAAGCCAGGACGCGGATATGGTCAGCGCGTGCGGGCTCCAATACCATGACCACGACCCATTTTCTGGAGAGCATCATGCGCAAACTCGTGCTGGCCCTGACTGCATTCGGCCTGGTGGTACTTTCTGCCTGTGTCACGATCAATGTCTATTTCCCGGCGGCCGAAGCCCAGGAGGCGGCGCGCGAGTTCGTGGAAAAAGTGATCGGTGACGAACCCTCGGCGACGGACGAGCCGGCGGCATCCGATGCCGGTGGTGGCATGGCTGCATTGCTGTCCTTCTTTATCGCCGATGCCCAGGCCCAAACCCCGGATATCAACCTCAAGACGCCCTCCATCCAGGCCATCCAGGCGCGCATGGCTGGGCGTTTCCAGCAGCAACTGGTGGCCCATTTCGACAGCGGCGCGCTGGGTTTTGGCAAGGACGGCATGATCGTGGTGCGCGAACCCGGCAAGTTGGGGCTGAAGGATCGCGCCGCGGTAAACCAGGCCGTGGCTGATGACAACCGCGATCGCGCTGCCGTTTATCGCGAGATCGCGGTGGCCAATGGCCATGCCGAATGGGAACAGCAGATCCGTGAAACCTTCGCCCGCCAGTGGGTCAGCAGCGCCCGCAGCGGTTGGTGGTACCAGGATGCCAGTGGTGCCTGGAAGCAGAAATAGGTGCCAATCCTGGCTATCCGAGCCAGTTCTGCAGCAGGCTGATGCCCTGGCCGGATAGCAGAACACTGGCCAGCATGGCGGCGATGCCCAGGATCCATGAGGCCAGCAGCAAACCGCCATCGCGCTCGATCAGCGCGATGGCGTGCAGCAACAGCAACAGGGCATAGAAGTAATTGGTCAAGGGAATGGGCAGGGCCAAAAGGATGCCCAGGCCGATCAGTTCCAGACCGGTGATGATGCGCCCGATTCGGCCGTCCACCAGAGCCGGATAGCGGGGCTTGCAGACACGCTCCAGCCAGCCAAGCAGGCCCTGCAGGCGTTGGCTGAAACCGGCCAGCGTGGACGGTTTGATTTGCCGTTGCAGGATGCGACGGGGCAGCCAGGGTTGGCTGCGGCCATACAGCAGTTGCCCCCCGATCAGGCAGGCGAGGGCGCCGGCGACACCGCCGGTTCCCAGCGGCAGGGGAATGAAGACCGGCAGCAACACCAGCAACAGCAAAAGACCATGAGCCCGTTGCCGGAAACGCTCGATGATGGTTTCCAGGGTGATGGGTACGCCGGATTCCTCGCGTCCCAACTCCACCAGCAGGGCGCGGGTGCCCGAAGTCTTGTCGAACTCAGTCACGGGTCGCAGGTGCCGTGTCTGCAGGGCTGTCGGGCCGACGTGACAGCAACAGACGATCGATGCGGGCGCCGTCCAGATCCGCTACTTCCAGACGCCAACCATCAAAATCGAAATACTCGCCCTGGGCCGGGATGCGACCGAAATGCGCCATCACCAGACCGGCGGCGGTGTGGTAATCGTGTTCGTCCTCGCCCGGCAGGCGCGAAAGGTTGAGCAGTTCGCGCAGATCGTCACTGGATACGCTGCCGTCCAGCCACCAACTGCCGTCCTTGCGTCGGACCACCGGCGCGTCGATGCTGCCATCGGTTTGTGCATGTCCCAGGACCGCGCCGAACAGATCATTGCGCGTCACCAGACCCTGCAGATCGCCGTATTCGTCCACCACCAGCGCCAGTTGCGCGTTGTGGTCACGAAAGATGTCGAGCAGGGCCAGGGCCGGGGTGGATTCAGTCACGAACACAGGATCGGAAAGATTCGAGAACAAGGCTTCCGGTTCAGCCCCGCGCGCCAACTGGATAGCCAGGGATTTGGTTTCCAGGATGCCCACCACATCGGCATCCGAACCGCGATAAACCGGATAGCAGGCATAGGGCGTTTGCCCCAGAATCTCGAGGTTGCTCTCCAGTGGAGCTTCGCAATCCAGCCAGGCGATACGGGTGCGCGGGGTCATCAGGTTTTCCGCAGTGCGATCACCCAGGCGCATCACCCGGTTCATCATGCGGCGTTCATCGGCATCGATCACGCCCTGGGCATGGCTGTCGGCCAGCAGCATGCGGATTTCCTCCTCGGAAACCTGTGAGGCCGCCGTCTGGTTGAGGCGCAGCAGGCGCAACAGCAAGCGCAGGCTCCAGGACAAGACCCAGTCGAACGGTGCGGTCAGACGCGAAGCCACCTGCATCGGCAAGGCTACCTGGCTGGCGATGGCTTCCGGGCCCAGCAAGGCGGCGCGTTTGGGCAGAAGTTCACCAAACATCACCGTGAAATAGGTAATCAGGGTGATGCTGATCACCAGTCCGAACTGATGCGCCGATTCGCTGCCAAGCCCCAGCAGGATGAGTCCCTGGGCCAGATGCTCGCCGATCAGGCTGCCGCCGATCATGCCGATCACCAGGTTGATCACGGTGCTCCACACCTGCACGGTGGAGAGGAAACGATCGGGCTGTTCGTTCAGGGCCAGGGCCAGGCGGGCGCGCTGGCTGGTGATGGCCATCTGCCGCAGACGGGAACGGCGGGCCACCATCACGGCCATTTCCGCGAAAACGAAAAACCCGTTGACCAGGATCAAAAGGGCGACGACGAACAGTTCCAAGGTCATTGGGGGAGGGTGTCCCGGTCGCGTGCCCGGTCAGACACGATCGGCGTCAATGCCGACCCCGCCGCAGTCATGACGGTGCATCTGGTTGTAAACTGTGGCGCTTGAATCAGTGTGCATTGTCCAAAGCCCGGCGTGATCTTCATGCCGTGCAACGAAAAGAGAGTACCCCATGTTTTCACTGCAAACCATTTTCGGCAAGGGTGACCTGTTCTACGGCCTGCTCAATACCGCCGCCGATGCCGTGGTGCAAAGTGCCGATGGCCTGCGCGAGCTGGTCAAGGGTCACGATCCGGAAGCCAGCCTGGCCGATTTCCGGGTTGCACGCGAACGCGAGAAGGAAGTCTCGGCCAAGATCAGCCAGGCCCTGGTGGACGTCTTCATGACGCCGCTGGAGCGCGAAGACATCGAAGCCCTGGGCAACGCCATCCATCGCACCCTCAAGAGCATCGAAAAATTCGCCGACCGCTACGTGCTGGCGGGCGAGCGCATGAAAAACATCGACTTCGAGCCGCGCGTGGCCATGCTGCACGAGGCCGCTACCCTGGTGGCCGAGATGGTGCACCACCTGCCGAAGATGAAACTGGATGCGATGAAACGGCGTTATGACCGGATTCGCGCCATCGAAGGCGAGGCCGACCGCCTGATGCTGGAAACCTACCGCGAGATCTATTCGGGCCAGTACGAGGGCCTGGAAATCCTCTTGATCAAGGACTTTTTCGAATTGCTGGAAAAGGCCATCGACCGCTGCCGTACGGCGGGCGAGGTCTGCTACGAAATCGTGCTGAAAAACTCCTGAGGCCGGCCCCGTGTTGACCTTGGTTCTATTCGTGGTGCTGCTGGCCCTGGTGTTCGACTACATCAACGGCTTCCACGATACCGCCAACTCCATTGCCACCGTGGTCGCCACCAAGGTGCTGACCCCAACCCAGGCCGTGGCCCTGGCCGCCGGCATGAACCTGGTCGGAGCCCTGGCCGGAACGGCCGTGGCCAAGACCATCGCCTCGGGCCTGATCGATGTGCAGGTGGTGGAGGTGACCTCACAGGTCCTGATCTGCGCCTTGTCCGGGGCCATCACCTGGAACCTCATCACCTGGTACTTCGGCCTGCCTTCGTCCAGTTCCCATGCCCTGATCGGTGGCCTGTGCGGCGCGGCCCTGGGAGCCTCGGCGACGCGTTGGGAGGCCATCATCTGGTCACTGCCGGCCGAACCGTGGTGGCAGGGCGGTGGCGTGCTGTGGAAAGTGATCGTGCCGATGGTGAGCTCGCCTCTGCTGGGCTTCGTGGTGGGCTTTCTGGTCATGGGCTTGTTGTTTGCGATCGTGGCTGGCATGGCCCGCAGCGGCGGCACCCTGGCGCGCCTGGCGCGCCCGCGCTGGGTCAACGCTTTCTTCGGCAAGGCCCAGATCGTGTCCGCCAGCGGCATGGCCTTTGCCAATGGCCTGAACGATGCGCAAAAGACCATGGGCATCATTGCCCTGGCTCTGGCCAGTGCCCAGGCTGCCGGCACCCTCGATGTGCTGCCCGGCTGGCTGGCTTGTCTGCACCCATCCGAAGGTGCTCTGGCGCATGGCGATATCGACCTGTGGATCAAGTTCACCTGCGCCCTGACCATGGCTGCAGGCACCATGACCGGCGGCTGGCGCATCATCAAGACCCTGGGCCACAAGATGGTCAAGCTGCACCCGATCAATGGCTGGGCAGCGGAAACCAGTGCCGCTTCGGTCATCATCGGCTGCTCGGCCCTGGGTATCCCGGTCTCGACCACCCACAACGTCTCGGCCGCGATCATGGGCGTGGGCACGGCCAAGCGCCTGAATGCGATCAAGTGGACGGGGGTGGAGAAGATGATCGGCGCCTGGATCCTGAC
>CAYRJS010000090.1:0-9713 GCA_964424535.1 uncultured Aquimonas sp. | reverse complement strand
GCGCCGCGCAGGATATCCACGGTTTTGCTCGACCAGGGCGAAATCGTGCCCAGACGCGGCACCACCAGGTAGCCGGGCGGCAGCGCCTCTGGCACCGGCTCGGCCGCAAGCAGCCGTGTCAGGACGTCATGGCTCGTCGGGTCGGGGTTTTCGAGCTGCACGAAGTACAACGTATGCACCCGTACCAGCACGACGCCATCGACCACATCAGCCAGACGCGCCTGCAAACGTGCCTGCGCCTGCGTCGTCATCCCGGATTGGCCTTGCAGCACCACCATGGTCATCAACCCTGTCGAAAGCCGGTCAGTTTAACGGAACGGGCCCGTCGGCGGTGCCAGACGGGCCCGAAATCACGCGCTCGGCGATGAATGGGAATCAGCGTGCCGAACTGCTTTCCAGGCGCATCAGCATCTGGTCCGGCGGCAGATAGCCGCCCAACTGCGTGCCCTCGGAGGTGAATACCGCCGGCGTGCCGGTGACGGCGATCTTCTGCCCCAGCTCATAATCGTGGCTCACCGGGTTGTCGCAGGTCTTGCGATCGATGTCGGCCCCGGTCTTGGCCTGGGTCAGGGCCGCATTGCGATCGGCCGCACACCAGACCGACACGGCCTTGTCGTAGGAATCCGAGCCAATGCCCGCGCGCGGGAAGAACAGATACTCCACGCTGATGCCACGCTTGTTGTACTCGGCCATTTCCGAATGCATCTTGCGGCAATAGCCACAATCGATGTCGGTAAATACGGTCAAGGTGTACTTGCTGTCCTTGGCCGGGAAGACGATGCGCTGCTCCGGCCCGACCGCAGCCAGGGCCGAGCGACGGATGCCGGCACGGGCTTCCTCGGTCAGATCGGACTTGTTTTCGATGTCGAAAATCGAGCCTTGCAACAGATACTTGCCATCGGCGCTGACATAGACGACCTGCCCCTGCAGCACCACCTGATAGAAATTGGGCACCTGGGAATCGGCAATGCTGTCGATCTTGGCCGCGGGTACCAGCGACTTGATCGCGGCCTCGACAGCCGTTTCATCGGCCGATGCAGAAAACGCAACCGCACCAAGCAGGGCTGCGATCAATAAACGGGTCATGGGAAGTTCCTTGGGTCTAATGGGTCAGGGCGAGGACAAGCTTGGGACAGCGTAGCGGAGGGAAAGTTCAAGGAGAATCCCAGCCATGCAAGCGTGTCATCCCCGGGGGTGATGGCGTTCGTGCAGCCGCTGCAGGCGTTCCTTGGCTACTGCCGTGTATATCTGGGTGGTGGACAGACTGGCATGACCCAACAGCATCTGCAACGCCCGCAAATCCGCGCCGTGGTTGAGCAAGTGGGTGGCAAAGGCGTGGCGCAGGCCGTGCGGGGTCACCCGTTCAGGCTCGATACCAGCCGCCACGGCCAGGCGCTTGAGCCCCTGCCAGAAGGATTGGCGACTGACGACCGCACCGCGTCGGGACAGGAACAAGGCCTCGCGCACACGACCACGCACCAGTTCCGGGCGCGCCGTGTCCAGATAGCGTTCAAGCCAATACCCGGCTTCTTCGCCCAAAGGCACGATGCGATCCTTGTCACCCTTGCCGGTAATCCTCAAGGCGCCTTGGCGCAGGTTGATTTCACCTTGTTTCAGGCCCACCAGTTCGGAAACCCGCAAACCTGCGCCGTACATCAATTCCAGCATGGTCCGGTCACGCAACCCGAGCACGGTATCCACGTCCGCTGCGGCCAGCAGCCGCTCCACCTCGGTTTCGCTCAAGGTGCGCGGCAAGGTCCGCACCACGCGCGGTGGGCGCACCAGGGCCGTGGGATCGGTATCGGTCTGACCCGTGCGCAGCATCTGCACGTAAAAGGCCCGCAGGCTCGACAACAGACGGGCATTGCTGCGCGCGGTATAGCCGGCCTGACTGCGCCAATCGAGGTAGGCGAACAGGCGCTCCCGATCCACCTGCAGCAAGGGTGTGTCATCGCCCAGCCAGCGCGCCAGACCTTCAAGATCGCGTCGATAACTGTCCAGACTTTGCTGCGCCAGACCGCGCTCGGCCCAGATCCGATCCAGAAAACCGGCAATCACCGCTTGCGCCGGAGCGGGCACCGGCGGCATCGCCCGGGCCTTGAGGCGGCGGTCGGTTGCGGTGGTGGAAGAAGCAGACATGGACCGCATCATATCCGTCCGGGCAAATGGCGCAGCCAGAGTACGGCTTCAATCTGCGTCCCGGCACTATCATCACGCCCGGAACATCTGCTCACCCTCACCGTTTGCGCCTCACCCAACATGATTCAGAAAACTTCCTCGCATCAGGCCACTCTCGCCCACCCGGCTGCCTTGGGCCATCGCGTCCTGGCTCTGATCTACGACGCCATGCCCGTGGCCGCCCTGTGGTTTGCCGTGGCGGCACTGGGCCTGCTGGTACGCGGGGGCACGCCGGTAACGCCCAATACACCGGCAGCCATGCTCGAATTTTTCGCCATGGTGCTGGTCACCTTCGGCTATGCCGGCCTGAGCTGGCGCCGGGGTGGGCAGACCCTGGGCATGCGCGCCTGGCGTTTGTGCCTGGTGCGTGCCGACGGCAGCGCTCCGGCCGGCTGGGGACAACTGGCCCTGCGTTTTGTCGTATCGCTAGTGTCGCTAGCCGCCCTGGGCCTGGGGTTTTTCTGGTCTTTGGTAGATTCCGAACGACGCACCTGGCACGACCTGGCCTCCGGCACCGCGCTGGTGCGCCTGCCCAAACCGGAGCGTGCCAAGTCATGACCGATGCCACTGTCGGTCTGCGTGTTGACTGCGCAGACTGCACCCTCGGCAATGCCCCACCCTCCATCGGCTGACCATCCCTCGTGCTCAATCCCCTTTCCCTGATTCCCCTGCGAATCAGCGCTCGCGCATCGCTCCAGCTTGCCGGTTTCACCACACCATGAGCGCCCCCCTGGATCGCCGTGGCGTGTGGATGGCCGTGGCCGCCTATGTCGCCTGGGGCGTGATGCCGCTGTACTGGGCCTTGCTCAAGGTCGTGCCCTCGTTCCAGATCATGCTGCATCGCATCGTCTGGAGTGCCCTGCTGCTGGCCATCTGGCTGGGCTGGAAATACGGCCGAAGCTGGTTTCGCCAAACCATCAACCTGCCCAAGGCCCGCTGGGCTCTGGCCCTGACCGGAGTGCTGATCGCCTTCAACTGGGGCCTGTATATCTGGGCCGTCAACGCCGGGCACGTGGTCGAATCCAGCCTGGGTTATTTCATCAACCCTCTGTTGAACGTGGTTCTGGGTGTCATCGTCTTGCGTGAGCGCCTGACCCGCCTGCAGTGGATCGCCATCGCGATCGCCAGCGCCGGGGTACTGTGGCTGACCTTCGACTACGGTCACCTGCCCTGGATTGCCCTGGCCCTGGCGTGTTCGTTCGGGCTTTACGGGTTGGTGCGCAAGCTCGTCGTTGTGCCGCCGGTGCGCGGCCTCGGGGTGGAAAGCCTGTACCTGTTGCTGCCGGCGCTGATCTGGATCTTCTGGGGTGAAACCCACGGCAGCGGCGGCTTTATCGCCCACGGCACAGTGCCGGCCTGGGGCCTGGGCATGAGCCTGCTGCTGGTTCTGGGCGGAGTACTCACGGCCCTACCCCTGATCGGCTTTGCTGACGCCGTCCGGCGTATTCCCTACACCGTGGTCGGGGTGCTGCAGTACATCGCCCCGACCCTGCAACTGGCTTGCGGAGTCCTGCTGTTGGGCGAATCTTTCGAACCCAGCCGCGCCATCGGCTTTGGCTTTATCTGGCTGGCGCTGCTGATATTTGCCCTCGAAGGCTACTGGCGCTCGCGGCAACGCCGACGGGTCGTGCCGGCCATCACCTGAAGTCCTACAACTTGCGCCGGAAGTGCAGCCAGGACGCCAGCGCCACCAGGATCGGCGGCAAGCCGAAGGCCAGGCGCAAATCCAGGTGATAGACCTGCGCCAGGTTCACCGCCAGGGTCTGCACCGTGAACATGCCCACCCCCAGCACGATGCCCAGAAACAGACGTTTGCCAAAGCCGCCCGAGCGCAGGGTGCCAAAGGCAAACGGCACCGCCGCCAGACACAGGGCAATGGCACCCAGGGGATAGAACCAGCGCGCCCACCAGGCGGTGGAGAATTCGCTGTCATCCAACTGATTGCGCTGCAGGTAATCCAGACTGTTGCGCAGTTCCGTCAAGCGCAGATAGCGCGGTTTGGTGACACCCAGACTGAGCACGTCCGGATTGAGGGCCGAAGCCCAGTGTTCTTCGGGCAGATCCTCACTGATGACCTCGCTGCGTCCGAAACGCGAGCGGTGCAGGTCGTGCAGGCTCCAATCGCCATTTTGATGTCGGGCCTGGCGAGCCCGGGCGATGGCAGCCAGACGGCCCTGCTCATCGAATTCGTACAGGGTCACTTCACCCAGTTCGATCGCGGTATCGGCCCCACGCCCGATCACCTGCCCGCTTTTGGCATTGAGAAAGGTATTGCCTTCCCGCGCCCACAGGCCGGAGCCGCGCAAAGACCCCACTTCCGAAGATTTGGCCCGCAGGGCATAGCTTTGGGCGTATTGCTCGCCCGCCGGGCCGATGGTTTCTCCCACCAGTGCCATCAAGGCCGTCAAGGCCACGATCACGGCTGCAGCGGCGGCGCTGATGCGGGTGCGCGACAGGCCCAGGGCGCGCAATGCCGTCAATTCAGAACTGGTCGCCAGCGCCCCCAGGCCCAGCAAGGTGCCGATCACTGCAGCCGTGGGAAACAGGGTATAGGCGCGCCGCGGCAGGGTCAGCACGGTGTAGATCAGGGTCTGGCCCAAGCCATAATCGCCCTCGCCCACATCCCCCAATTCCCCAGCCATGGCAGTGATGGCATCAAAGCCCACCAACACTGCCCACACGCCGGTCAAAGCCAGCAGCACGCGCCCGATCACCAGGCGATCAGCCAGACGCACCCCGATCATGACCCGCCCCGCCGCCGCACCAGACGCCGGTCGCGCCAGAGCAGCCAGAGCGCCAGGGCCACCACCGGCGCATGCACCCACCACAAACCGGCCCAAGCCGGAATCTGGCCATCGGCCAGAAAGATGCGCCCCAGGGCCAGGGTGTTGAGATAGACGATATAGGCCAGCAAGGCCAGCAAGATGCGGCCATGACGGGCGCTGCGCGGGGGCGAATGCGACAAGGGCAAGGCCAAAAGCGCCAACACCAGGGTCGCCAGAGGCGTAGCCAGACGCCAATGCAGTTCGGCCCGTTCCACCGTCTGTTCGGCTCGCAACAGATCGCGCGTGCTCATGCGCTGTTCGCTGCGCCCGACATTGCTGGGCTCCACATCCGGCAGGCGAATGTCGTTGCGGGCAAAGCGCATCATGCGAAAGGCGCTGCTGTCCTGCTCGCCTTCCACCCGAAACCCGTCCTCCAGGCGCAGATAGCGTTCCTCGCCCTGGCTTTCCTGATACAGCTCACCGGCCCGGGCGGTAATCACGTCGATGCGCCCATCACGTTCGTTCTGCACGAACAAGCGCTGGAAATACCGGCCCTCATCATCCATCTGACTGATGTAAATGACCCCGCCCCGGCCTGGCAGATCGACAAAACGTCCCGCCTCCAGGCCCGCCACCAGCAAGGATTTGTTGGCCGAATCGATCATCGCCTGGGAGGTGCGCAGGGCCACCGGCGACAGCCATAACGACGTCATGCCCACCAGCACCGCCACCAGCAAGGCCAGGCCGATCAAGGGTCGGGCCAGACGGGTGATATCCAGACCGGCAGCGGCCAAGACCGCCATTTCGCTATCGCGGTACATGCGCCCATACGTCAGCAGTACTGCCAAAAACAGCGATAGCGGCAGCAGCAAGGGCAGAAAATCCAGCGCCCGCAGACCGAGCTGTGATACCAGCAGACCCGGCGGCAGCTTGCCGCGCGCAATCTTGCCCAAAAGATCGGCCACCAGCCCGCCCATGCTGACCAGCACCAGGATCGTGACGCTGGCCAGAAACGCCAGCAGCAACTGGCGCAACAGGTAGCGATCGATGATGGCCCAGCGGACCGGGGCGCTCACCGGCACCTCTTCGGGTTCGGGTATGGATGCTTCATTGACAACGGGATGTTCGAGCCGGGAGAGGGATGCACTAGACTTTGCCGTCCACCCGCATCACAGGATGCGGGCAAACCTGGTACCGATCGGTGGTGCCAGAGTATCGCCTTTCTTCCCGATGCAGGAAAACCATGAGCCTGAACCTGAGTTTGCTGACCACCCATCCGGCCGAAATCGAAGCCGATGCCATCATCGTCGCCATTTTCGAAGATCACGGTCTGTCCGAAGCGGCCAAACAACTGGATCAGGCCTGCGGCGGGCGCATTTCCAGTCTGCTCGAAAGCGGCGATGTCTCTGGCAAGCAAGGCCGCAGCACCTTGCTGCTGGC
The DNA here is from genome assembly GCA_964424535.1 of uncultured Aquimonas sp. Lineage (GTDB taxonomy): Bacteria > Pseudomonadota > Gammaproteobacteria > Xanthomonadales > Xanthomonadaceae > Denitratimonas. Next base: position 3,330 of record CAYRJS010000090.1, on the reverse strand, counting down.
ACTTGATGGCATCAAGGCCCGGCGGGTGCTGCTTTTGGGTCTGGGCGTGTCCAAAAGCTTCGATGCGGGTCGCTATCTCAAGGCCGTCACCGATTCCATCCAGGCCCTGCGCAACGGCCCGGTCAAAAGCATCCACAGCACCTTGCCGCAACTTGAAATCAAAGGCCACGACACGGCCTGGGCCGTGCGTCAGGCAGCATTGGCGGCGTTGAAAGTCTGCTACACCTACTCGGCGACAAAAAAATCCGTCAAGGCCACATCCCTGCAAACCCTCAGCTTGCACGCCGACGCCGGCCACGCGGACGAGCTGCACCTGGCCGCCGGCATCGGTGAAGGCATCACCCTGGCGCGCGAACTGGGCAATTTGCCCCCGAATATCTGCACGCCGGCATTTCTGGCCGAACAAGCCGCCCAGATCGCCAAGGCCAGCACCAAGGTTTCCCTCGATGTCCTCGGACCCGAGCAGATGCAGGCCCTGGGCATGGGCGCCCTGCTGGCTGTCGGCCAGGGCAGCACCCATACCCCGCGACTGATCGTGTTGCGCTACACCGGCACCGATCCGGAGACCAAGCCCCACGTGCTGGTGGGCAAGGGCATCACCTTTGATACCGGCGGCATTTCCATCAAGCCCGGTGCGGCCATGGACGAAATGAAGTTCGACATGTGCGGGGCCGCCAGCGTCCTGGGCAGTTTCCTGAGCGCGGTGCGCCTGGACCTGAAACTCAACCTGGTCGCGATTGCCGCCGCAGCGGAAAACATGCCCGATGGCAACTCCTACCGCCCCGGCGACATTCTGACCTCGATGTCGGGCAAGACCATCGAAGTGCTCAATACCGATGCCGAAGGCCGCCTGGCCCTGTGCGATGCGCTGACCTATGCGCAGCGCTTTGAACCCGCCACCCTGATCGATGTGGCCACCCTCACCGGAGCCTGCGTGGTGGCCCTGGGCAAGCACGCCCACGGCCTGATGAGCCGTGACGACGAGCTGGCCGGGGAACTGCTTGCCGCCGGTGAGACCAGCTACGACCGGGCCTGGCGCATGCCGGTGTGGGATGACTACCAGCCGCAACTGGATTCGGTCTGTGCCGACATGGCCAATATCGGCGGCAAAACCGCCGGCGCCATCACCGCTGCCTGCTTCCTCGCCCGCTTCACCGAAGGCCAGCAGCGCTGGGCCCATCTGGATATCGCCGGCACGGCTTGGGATGAAGGTCGCAAGGGCCTGGCCACCGGGCGTCCGGTCAACCTGCTGGTTACCTGGCTGCTGCAGCGCCAGGCCGCCTGAACCCTGACGGTCCCTGCCGATGCCGCGCGCCGATTTCTACCTGATCACCCAGCAACGGTTCACTGATGACCCGTTGCTGTTGGCCTGTCTTCTGGCCAAGCGCTGCTTCGGCACCGGCAAGGCCACCTCGATCCTGGTGCGGGACATGCACCAGGCCGAACTGCTCGATGGTCGCCTGTGGGATTTCGAGGACGACGCCTATATCCCGCACCAGATCGCCGGCATGGACGAGGACGATGAAGACACTCCAGTCTTGATTGTCAGTCCGGACACCGATATCCCGGACCGGCCCTACATCATCAACCTGCGCGATGCCGCCTTTCGCGGCACCTGCGAGCGCGTGCTGGAAATCGTCCCCGCCGACCCCGAAGCCCGCGAACCCCAGCGCCAACGCTGGCGCGAATACCAGGCCCGCGGCTTTGACATGCATATGCACGAGGTGTGAAAGGACTCGGCAAGCTCGGGAATCTATACCGGTGATCGCAGGACGGTACGCAACACCTGACGTGTCTGCGCGTTTCGGTCCCTCTGCCCTGGTTTTCTCGGGATGAACTTGCCCAGCAACTGCGTCGGTTTCAGTTCCCCCGTAGCCAGCAGGCTGTTTTCGCGTTCGGCAAGCCCGTCGATCCGACGCCGATCCTGAGCATCATCGATGTCGTAGTTCCAACCGAACCGACGATCCACGACGGGAATCGTGAGGCAGCCAAAGGTGATGCAGGTAGCCACCTCGAATTCTTCCAGCAGACAGGGCAATACGTCCTGGGCCCGGATGCCCTCGAAGCCACCTGCGCTGTGATCGTAATTGACATAGGCCCGGGGTGCTCCACCCAAGGCCCGATCCCGGCGAAGACGCTTGGGAAGCTGCCGCCAATAGGCCTGCATTTCACGCAAGGCCTCGGGCCAAAGCTGGTGGCCATTGCGACCAATGACATCCGACACCAGCAAGACTCCGCCTGCCTTCAAGGCGCCCGCAAGCTGGGCCATCACGTGTTCGAGTGCACTCAGGTGGTGCAGGCACTGGTTCGCGATGATCACGTCGAACATCTCTGCGGGAAAGGTCTCGACGTTCAAATCGCACACTTCGCAGGAAAAGTGGCCCTCCAGGCCCGCCTCGGCAATACGGGCCATCGCCGCATCCAGCATCTCCCCATTCAGATCGGCGCAGTGGATGCTGAAATCGGTCAACATGTGCTGATGCAGGTGACGGGCCAGGGCTATTTCCAGTTCCGCCCGTCCGCAGGCGATGCTCAGGATGCGCAGCGGACCTGTCGTCGCCTTGGCAACCACTTCCTGGAGAAAAAAATCATCCGGGGAGTTGTAACCATGCGCCTGGAGTATCGGGCGCAGCCAGGTGTGCGACCAATAGTGAAAGGCCGGGGGCAGCTCCGCCACGCTGTCCACGGCGCGGAAGACAAAACGCTCGATCCTGCTGCGCACCTTGTAAGCCCACGCCGGCGGCGCAAACTTCAGTGCCGTCATCAGCGTGGTTCGAGCCAGGTGCTTCAAGCGCGGATGGTTTTGAAGAAAGGCGTAGACCCGCCCGGTCGCGCTGTTGCCCGTCATGACGAAAGTCCGGCAAGGCCTGGGTCAGCCCGCCGGAGAAATCTGTTTCAGGCGGATGATCGCTTCTTGCAGGTTGTCCAGCGAATTGGCGGTGGAAAAACGCACGAAGCGCGCGGTTTCGGCCTGACCGAAATCGCGTCCCGGGGTGATCGCCAGATGGCTGCGCTCCAGCACCTTGAAAGCAAAATCCCAACTGCTGTCCACGCCCAGCGGCGCGAACCAGGCCGAGGCATCGGCCCAGGCATAAAAGGCCCCGTCGGGCATCACCGGCACGCGCAGGCCCAGGCGCTCCAGTTCGGGTACGAACCAGTCACGTCGGGCCTTGAACTGATGCCGACGGCGCTCGTACTCGGCCAGGCTCTCGGGCTCGAAACAGGCCAGCGCGGCGTACTGGGACACCACGCTCGGGCAGATATAGAAGTTCTGCGCCAGGCGCTCCAACACCGGCACCAGAGCCTCAGGTACCACCAGCCAGCCCAGGC
>CAYRJS010000089.1:4808-9846 GCA_964424535.1 uncultured Aquimonas sp. | reverse complement strand
GTCACCAGGTCGATATGGCCATTGGTGATCGGGTCGAACGTGCCCGGATAAACGGCAATGCGTTGTCTTGCGAAGCTCATGCTCAAGTCGTGGGTTCGCCGCCAAGTGATGGGGCGAGTGTAACAGGCAGATTCGTTCCCGGAACCCCGATGTTGCGACGCAATAGACAAAATCGGGTCGAACGTGTGTGGCCTTCGCGCCAGGGCGCGAATCCCGGCAGTTGTGGACGGGGCGAATCGGCCCCGTATTCCAGGTGAATCCAGGCGTCTTGCGCCAGCCAGGGCAGCAGCGCCACCAGGGCCGGCTGGTATAAACCTGCGGCATAGGGCGGATCGACAAAGGCCAGATCGAACTGGCGCTCTGGCGTTCGCCGCAGCCATTGCAGGGCGTCACCGGCCACGACTTCGACCTGGGTGGCCCGCAGCTTGCCGGCAGTGGCTTTCAAGCCGGCCAAGGCGCGTGGCTCGCGCTCGATCATCACCACTTGAGCCGCACCTCGCGAAGCGGCCTCGAAACCCCAGGCGCCGGTGCCGGCAAACAGGTCAAGGCAGGTCGCTCCGGCCACAACCCCTTGCAGCCAGTTGAACACCGTCTCGCGTACCCGATCCGGGCTGGGACGCAGGCCTTCGATCTCCGGCACCGGCAGGCGGGTGCCGCGCCATTGCCCGCCGATGATGCGAACCGTGCCCATTGCGGATCGTTTCCGGCCCCGGTTCATGACGCAAACCCGCGCCACCAAGGCGCTTCATCGGCTGGACTGAAAGCGAGTGTTACCATGCCTGCATTCTCCACTACTTGCTGCCCGGATGCTCCGTTTATTTCGCAAAAAGCCTGCCACGCCCGGCACCTCCGAAGACAAGACTGCCGTTGCGGACCCGCTCACGCCGAAAATCCAGAGCGCAGCAGCCGCCACGGCGTCCGTCGAATCCGGGCTGGACACAAGCGCCCATTCCACGGGCTGGCGCGAGCGCCTGCGTGACAGCGGTTTTGCCAAGGGTTTTTCCGCCCTGTTTTCCCGCCAGCCGGCTTTGGACGAGGATTTCCTGGAGGAACTGGAAACCTGCCTGCTGACCGGTGATGTCGGGGTTACCGCCACCACCATCATCATCGAGGATCTGCGCCAGCGTATCGCGCGCAAGGAATTCTCCGACGCCCGCGGCTTGCTCAACGCCCTGCGCGGGGAACTCATCGCCCTGCTGCTGCCGGTGGCCGAGCCTCTCAACATCTATACCGGGGCCAAGCCTTTCGTGATCCTGACCGTGGGCGTCAACGGTGTCGGCAAAACCACCTCGATCGGCAAGCTGGCACGGCGCTATCTGGACGAACGCAAGCGCATCATGCTGGCCGCCGGAGACACCTTCCGCGCCGCCGCCGTCGAGCAACTGCGCACCTGGGGTGAACGCAATGGCGTGGCCGTGGTGGCGCAAGCAGATGGTGCCGATCCGGCCGCGGTGATCTACGACGCCCTGCAGATGGCCAAAGCCCGCGATATCGATCTTTTGATCGCCGACACCGCCGGGCGCCTGCACACCCAGCAGGGTTTGATGGACGAATTGGGCAAGATTCGCCGGGTGCTGGGCAAGCTCGATCCCACCGCCCCGCACGAGGTGCTGCAAGTGATCGATGGCACCACCGGCCAGAATGCGATCAACCAGGTGCGCCAGTTCCGCAAGGCCGTGGATGTCAGTGGCCTGATCGTGACCAAGCTCGATGGCAGCGCCAAGGGCGGGGTGATCTTTGCCCTGGCGCGTGAATTCGGCCTGCCGATCCGCTTTGTCGGCCTGGGCGAGGGCGTACACGATCTGCGTGCTTTTGATCCCTACGCCTTCGTCGAAGCCCTGCTGCCCGACTCCCTGCTTTCGACCTGAGCCATGGCCCGGAAGTGGCGCCGCCGCTGGATCATCCTGCTGGTCCCGGTGACGCTGGTACTGGCCGCCACTTTCGGCCTGCGCTATGTCCTGCAACCGGAGCGTCTGACCAGCTTTCTGCTGCGAGAAGTCGAAGCGGCGACGGGTCTGGAAATCCGTCTGCAGGAACCCGCCGACCTGGGCTGGTGGCCGGATCTGCATATCGAGCTGGAAGGACTGTCCGTGCACCAGCCAGGACAGGGCATGGCGATCTTGAAGGTGGCACAAGTGGACCTGGCCCTGCCCTGGTCGAGCCTGCGCCAGGACGCCGATTTGCGCCTCAGCCGTTTGCGTCTGATCGGCCCACAACTGGATATCCCGAGCGTTCTTGGTCTGATCGAATCCCGTGCTGATTCAGGCCCGCCCGCGCCTCTGATTCTGCCCCGGCTCGATACACCGCTGCAGGTGCGCGAAGGGCGCATCCTGGGTGTCGGCTGGGCGCTGGAAAACCTGCGCCTTGACCTGCCCTTCCTGCACCCGGATCAGCCCACCCGGCTCGACGCCAGTGCCGCTCTGGTGGCCAATGCACAAAAACACCTGTTCGCCCTGCAACTGGCCACCACGCCAGCCCACGATGGTGATGCCCTGCTGTTTCAGCCTTTGGAACTGAATCTGGCCGCCGACGAACTCATGCCCTGGCGTCCACAACTTGTCGGGCATTTGCGTTGGTACCCGAACAGTCTGGTCGAACTGGATCTGCAAACCCGCATCGAACCCTGGCCAGACGCCTGGCCGGAACTGCCACCGACCACGGCGCAAACACCCACAGCCCTGCATGTTTCGATGCAATACGCCGGTGATACTTCCCTGCAAGGCAGGCTCACCTACGCCCTGGCTCGTGGTGAGGATCAGGCCCACGGTGAACTGCGTCCCGATCAGTTGCTGGACTGGCTCGGCCACGAACAGCCCTCGTCCTTGCCACCACTGGAAGCCACGGTCGATATCCCGCGCCTGGAGTATCAAGGCATCGAAGCCAGCGGGGTTCGCCTGCGCTTGCAAACCAACGATCGCGATAATGACAACTGAGGGCAGGTCTGACGATACCGTCGCTCCCTTGGCCGAGCGACTGCTGATCTGGTTCGACCAGCACGGTCGCCACGACCTGCCCTGGCAGCATCCACGCGATCCATACCGGGTCTGGCTGGCGGAAATCATGCTGCAGCAAACCCAGGTGCAAACGGTGATCCCGTATTTCACCCGCTTTATCAGCGCCCTGCCCGATCTGCCGGCGCTGGCGGCGGCGCCCATCGACCAGGTCATGGCCTTGTGGTCGGGTCTGGGCTATTACACCCGTGCCCGCAATCTGCACGCCGCAGCCCGACTGTGCGTACAGCAGCACGGCGGACACCTGCCGCAGACCTTTGATGATCTGGTGGCCTTGCCCGGTATCGGTCGCTCCACCGCCGGCGCGATTCTGGCCCAGGCCCATGGTCTGCCATTTCCCATTCTTGATGGCAACGTCCGCCGCGTGCTGGCGCGTTGGCGCGCCATCGAAGGCTGGCCCGGCAGTACCGACACCCAGAAAACCCTGTGGGCACTGGCACAAACCCAGCTGCCAGATACCCGCCTGGCCGACTACACCCAGGCCCTGATGGATCTTGGAGCTACGATCTGCACCCGGCACAAGCCCGACTGCGCCCATTGCCCTTTACGCGCCGATTGCCTGGCGTATCGCGAGGATCGCATCGACGAACTGCCCACGCCCCGTCCAGCCAAGGCGCTGCCGCAACGTCAATGCCTGATGCTGCTGGCTTTCGATGCATCCAACCGGGTGCTGCTGCAACGCCGCATCCATTCCGGGGTCTGGCAGGGCTTGTGGAGCCTGCCGGAAGCGCCCGATCCGGCCAGTCTACAGGTCGTGTCCGCCTTGCAAATCCAGACGCATGCCCAAGGCCGGGCGCTACCCGCCTTCGAGCACGTTTTCAGCCACTATCGCCTGCAGATCACGCCCTGGCTGGTCGCGCCAGCGACGGCCCTGCCCCATCTGGGCGATGACGAGATCTGGCGCTGGGTGGCGGTTGATGAACTGGGGGCCATCGGCCTGCCGGCACCGGTGCGCAAGCTGATCGCGAGTCAATCCGGCTCTTGCACCCAGACCATGCCGTCCTCGACCTTGAGCACGTAGGTCTGCACCGGCTCATAAGCCGGCGCGCACAAGGCATCGCCATTGCGCACATCGAAGCGGGCCCCGTGCAGGACGCATTCGATCTCGCCCTTGTCCGGGTCAAAAGCTCCGGCTGAGAGCTCGAAATCCTCGTGGCTGCACTTGTCTTCCATGGCATAGAACTGGCCGTCGTAATTGATCACCAGAATCGGGGTATCGCCCAGCCAGGCCACCACGCTTTCGCCGGGCAAGGCATCCGAGGTGCTGCACAGCGCTGTCCAGGTCACGCTCATAGAGGTTTTTCCAGAATTTCGAAACGCAGATCATCACGCTTGGGCAGGCCAAAACGCGGATCGCCATAGGGAAAGGCCTGCTTGATCCCGGTGCGGCGATAACCACGACGCTCGTAGAAGGCCAGCAATTCCGCCCGTATATCGATCACGTTCAAACGCATCACCGGCAAGCGCCACTGATCGCGCACGATGGCCTCGGCATCGGCGAGCATGGTCTTGCCGATACCGGCACCCTGGCAGTCGGTGCGCACGGAAAACATGCCGAAATAACCACCGCCGTTCACCGCCTCGACATGCGCGCAGGCCAGCAATTCACCATCCTGGAACGCCAGACGAATGCGGCTGTTCTCACGCTCCATGTCGGCGGCAACATCAGCCGCATCGATACGCTGACCATCGAGCAGATCGGCCTCGGTGGTCCAGCCGGCACGACCGGATTCACCACGATAGGTCGATTGCACCAGGGCCACGATGGCCTCGATATCGGCCGGAACGGCATCGCGCAAGTTCAGAGCAGACAATGATGTGTTCATCGCGACAGTTTACGGCGAAATCCCGGAACCTGAGCCGTATGCCCAAGCTCAAGCCAGGCCCATGGATTGCAGCAACGTCATCAGCAACCAGGCCGTGATCCCGGCCGCCGGGATGGTCAAGATCCAGGCCCAGACCATGCGTCCGACGATGCTCCACTTGATGGCATTGAAGCGCCGGGATACCCCGACGCCCATGATGGC
>CAYRJS010000089.1:0-4708 GCA_964424535.1 uncultured Aquimonas sp. | reverse complement strand
CGCAAAAAGCCCAGCCAGGCCGGCAGGGCATCCAGCACCCCGCTCAACTGCGCGCTTACCAGGGCCAGGGCGATGATGCCCATGGTCTTTTGCGCATCATTGAGGCCGTGGGCAAAGGCCATGCCACTGGCCGAAAGAATCTGGGCCTTGGCGAAAAAACCGTTGACCTTGCGCGGTCGGACCAACCTGGCCAGCCAGCCTCCGGCGCCGGTCATGGTGGCAATGATGGCAAACAGCACCGCCATCATCAGAAAACCCAGGACAAAACCCAGAAACGGTGAGGTCACCATCGGCACCAGCACTTTCCACAGCACACCGCCACCTCGCCACCACGGACTCGCCTCCTGCGACCAGATGATGACGCCCCAACTGTTGTCGGCTGCCGCCAAAGCCGCACCACACAAGCCGCCCACCAGGGCATGGGAACTGGACGAGGGCAAGCCGAAGAACCAGGTGATCAGGTTCCAGACGATGGCTCCGGACAAGGTGCAGATCAGTACCTGCGCGGTCACTTCCACCAGTTGCGCATCGATCAGGCCCGAGGCGATGGTCTTGGCCACCGCTGTACCCGCCAGGGCTCCGATCAGGTTCATGCCAGCAGCCAGCAACACCGCCTGACCGGGACTGAGCACCTTGGTCGCCACCACTGTGGCGATGGAGTTGGCGGTGTCATGAAAACCATTGATGTAATCAAACACCAGGGCCAGGACCACCACGATCAAGACCAGACTCAGCATCAGCGGCATTCCGTAATTGTCACGCCAAGCGGACTCTTGGCAATTCGGAGCAAAAAGGGGTTGGCCTCAAGAACTGACAACGTCGTGGCTTCCTTCCGCAGCAGGCGGGGGTTGTGCAGACCGATCCGGACCGGATGCGGCAACATCACACTGTCCAGACTCCACCACAGCATGGCTTTCGGCCCGCAGTTGCTCCTGATCCGGCAGGCGGTGCCAGCCGTGCTCGTAGGCCACCGTGCCCCAAAGCGCGAAGTCACGCGCCTGACGCACCTGGGCTGGCGTGGGCGCGGCCATTACCTGCAGAGCAAACCCGGGACGATAAAGAAACTGCATGGGTGGCTGTTCCGGTTGCAGGATCACCACCGAGTCATTCGTCATCAAGGCGAAATTGTTGTCGTACTGCATCAATGCACGGCCGGCAATGGCCATGTCCTCGCGATTGAGATCGTGCCCGATCATCGGGGTCGGGCAGTTTATCCCGATCAGCGACAACACGGTAGGTGCCAGATCAATCTGACTCACCAGCCGCTCATCGCGCCGCACCGGCACCCCAGCCCCGAGGATCACGCCCGGGATATGGAAATTGTCCACCGGCACCAGTGATTGGCCCAGCACACGCGAATCGTGATCGGCCACGACCAGGAACACGGTGTCGTCCCAGTAATCGGATTGCCTGGCCAGGTCAAAGAACACCCCCAACGCATGATCGGCGTACTTGGCAGCATTATTGCGGGTGGCGGCAGGTTCCTCGTACAGCTCGATGCGGCCTTGCGGAAACTCGAAGGGATCGTGATTGCTGGAGGTGAAGACAAAGCCGAAAAACGGCGTACCTGCGGCGTGCTTGCGGCGGAACTCAGCATCGGCGCGAATGAACAAATCTTCATCGGAAACACCCCAGGAACCCTTGAACATCGGGTCCTGATAATCCTTTTCCTCGATCACGTGCTCGAAACCGTTGCCGAGGAAGAACCCACGCATGCGATCAAAATGACTTTCACCACCATAGTGAAAAGTGGTGTCGTAACCATGCCGACGCAGCAAATCGGCCAGGGTGAAAAAGTCCTGCTGGGAGCGCGGGCGCTTGACCACGGCCAACGAAGGCGTGGGCGGGTAACCACTGACCACGGCCTCAATCCCGCGCACCGAGCGGGTGCCGGTGGCGTACAGGCGGGTAAAGGTCCAGCCTTGCGTGCTCAAGCGATCCAGATTCGGCGTCAGCGGCAAGCCACCCAGATGCCCGACGAACTGGGCACCCAGGCTTTCTTCCAGGATGATCACGAGGTTCTTTGGCCGTACCTGCCCAACCCCAGGCCAGCGGGCCAGCACCGGAATCCTGGCATCCTCCACCGGGCTGGCACCGGCTACCACCAGTTGTGTACGCATGGCCTTGGCCACATCCGCGTCCGGAGTATCGGCATCATAGATGCGCGAGCCCGGATCACTGCGCAACCAGTCACGCGCGGCGAAAGCCAGCGAATAAAACGAATTGAGCGGCAAGACATTGACCGTGGCATTGCTGGAAAACGCCACCATCGATGGGTTCATCGGGCGATGCCCCAAAGTGGAGCGCACACCCAGAGCTGCGGCCAGCAACACCACCAATGCCAGCAAAACCCGCAACAGCCAATACCCCGATGGCAGTGGATGGCGCCATAGTTTTGCTCCGGCACAAGCCCACGCCAGCCAGGCCGTACCCACCCCCAGAAACAGTGAAACCACCACTGCCAACAGATGACCCTTGAGCAGGGTTTCGCCCACTTCTTCGGGGTAAATCAGATATTCGATAAACAGGCGATTGGGCCGCAGGCCGTACTCGGCCATAAAGGCTGGCGTGGCCACTTCCAGCATCACCACCACTACCAGAACCAAGACCAGCCAACCGGCAAAAACGGCCCGAAACAGGCCATGCCTGAAACATGCGGCAGGCAACAGCAAACAGATCGTTGCGGGTATTCCCAACAGCAGGCACATCGAAGCCACGTCCACCCGCAGACCCTGGAGAAACACCTGGCTCCAGCCTTCGGCCGCAGTCACCGCCTGTGCGTGCCAAAGAACCAGACCCAGGCGCGACAAGGACAGAGCCGCCAAGCCCAAGGCAAATACCGTCAAAAACGGCACAATGGCACGCAGACTCCGCAATCGGTTTGCGCGCAGGCCGTCACGCCCCGGCCCCAAATCCGGGTGCCCTTCGCTTGCAGCTTCGCTCATGCCGCAAATCTCAGCTCTGCCCGCAAGCCACCCAGAGGGCTTGGCATCAAGCTCAATTGACCCTGGTAGGTCATGGCAATGTCCCTGGTGATGGCCAGGCCCAGGCCGGTGCCTTCCACTTGTTCATCGAATCGGCGTCCACGCTGGACTCCTTCGGCATACTGCTGCGGGCTGAGACCTGGGCCATCGTCATCGACATGCAGACGCAGTTCTCCGGCCTCCGACACGGCACTGACGTGCACTTGGGTACGCGCCCACTTGCCAGCGTTGTCCAGCAAATTGCCCAACATTTCCTCCAGGTCCGTCGGTTCGCCGCGCCAGTACGTCTCGGCTGAAATATCGATCTGCCACGTCAGGTTGCGCGCGGCGTGCAGTTGCCGCATCAGCTCGACCAGGGCTTCCACGCGTGCGCGCAAAGCCACCCGTCGTCGCTCTCCCGCACCACTCCCGGCCCCGGCCAGATGGCGGTCGATCAGGCGGGTCATGCCCAGGACCTGGGCGCGAACCTGATCGGCACCGACCTCGGCATGCAGATCGGCTTCACTGCGCAGCAGGGCCAGCGGTTTTTTCAAGGCGTGGGCCAGATCGGCCGCGTGTCCACGCGCGCGCGCCACGATGCGGGTATTGCGTTCCAGCAATTCGTCCAGCTCTTGCGCAAGTGGATCCAGATCCGGCCCATAACCCCGATCCAGGCGCTCGCGCGTGCCTTCATCCACCTGCGCCAAGGCCGCACGCATGCGCGCCAGCGGGCGCAAGCCGATACGCGCCTGCAACCACGACACCAGGGCCAGGGCCAGCAACAGGCTGACGAACAAGGTGATCAAGCTGCGATCAAAGGCGCGTAGTTCCTCCCGCACCGGATCGGCCGGCCCGAACACCTGCAAACGCAAGGGTTCACCGTTGTCGATGGCCAACTGATAGGTAACACCGAACAGGTGTTCACCCTGCGGGCCGGTGGCGTCAAACCGCCCTGGCGCGATTTCTCGTATCCCGGTCAATTCGTCATCCCACAAGGAACGCGAGCGCAAGGTCGTGGCGGTGTCTCCGATCTGCCAATACCAACCGGAAAAGATGTGCTCGAAATCATCACCGGCACGTGGTGCGACGTAATGGAGCGCACCCGGACCCACGCTGCCGCTGCGCACGACGAAGCGGCTTGCGATCAGTTCGGCGCGCTCGCCCAGACGCGCCTCGAAACCCTTGCGCATGGTTTCGGACAAGGCGCCATGCAGCACCACTGCGGCCAACAGCATCAGGACCGCCGCCGCCAGGGTGCCAAACAAAATCAGCCGACCACGCAATCCCAGGCGCATCGACTCACTCCGTCACATCGACCAGGCGAAAGCCCAGACCGCGTTCGGTACGGATCAGGGGATAGCCGAGTTTTTTGCGGATACGTCCGATCAATACGTCGACCGTGTTCGAATCCGGCTCCAGATCGCGCTGGTAGACCTGCTCGGCAATATCGCTGCGGGTAACCAACTGGCCGGCGCGCAGGGCCAGATACGCCAGGATGCGTTGCTCCTGTGCGGTCAATGACAAGGGCACATCGTCCAAGCTGAAACTGGACGCCAGGGTGTCGTAGCGCAACGGCCCGATCTGCACCACGTTACCGGCATGGCCCTCGACCCGACGCAACAAGGCACGCAGTCTCAAGGCCACTTCTTCAAGCTGGAATGGCTTGGTGAGGTAGTCATCGCCACCGGCACCAAAACCTGCCAGCTTGTCGCTCCAGCGTCCGCGTGCGGTCAGGATCAGCACCG
>CAYRJS010000088.1:0-9875 GCA_964424535.1 uncultured Aquimonas sp. | reverse complement strand
GCACAACCTTCCCGTGATCGCAGCGATGCTGTGGCTGACCGCTTACCTGGAACCTCCGATCATGGCTCTGGCCTGGGGCGTACTGGCGGCTGGGGCCATCCAGATGCTCGTGTTGTGGCCGAAATTGCGCCGTTTTGGCCTGTTTCCACGTTTGCGACTGGATTTTGCCCATGCCGGGGTGCGCAAGGTTGCACGCTTGATGGGGCCGACCCTGTTTTCCGCCTCGGTGGCGCATGGTGGAATTGCCCCTGGGTCTGTTCGGGGTGGCATTGGGCACGGTGATCCTGCCGCACCTGTCGCGCCGTCATGCCGATACCGATACTGTCGGCTTCAGTCGTTCGCTGGATTGGGGTTTGCGCACGGTCTTGTTGCTGGCCTTGCCGGCGGCGGCCGGCCTGTTCAGTCTGGCTGAACCCCTGGCCGCGACGATTTTCCAGCGCGGGCAGTTCGATGCCCACGCCAGCGCCATGGTCGCCCTGAGCCTGTCGGCCCTGTGCCCGGCCATTCCGGCCTTCATGCTGACCAAGGTACTAAATCCGGCTTTCTATTCGCGCCAGGACACGCGCACGCCGATGCGTGCCGCCATCATCACGGTCGCCGTCAATATCGGCCTGATGGCCCTGATCGTGACCCCGCTGTGGAAGTACGAAGTCGTGGGTGCCCACGCCGGCATCGCCCTGGCCACGGCTCTGGCAGGCATCACCAATACCACCTTGCTGTGGCGTTACCTGCGACGCGACCGGCTCTGGCAACCTGAGCCAGGCTGGGGACGGGCATTGATGCGCATCGGCCTGGCTGTCGCCGCCATGGTGCTGGTGCTCATACTCTTGCGCCAAGGCCCCTGGCCATGGCAGGACCTGCACGGTGTGGTCCGCTGGGCCTGGTTGTTCGGCACCATCCTGACCGGCGCCCTGACCTACCTCGGTGTGCTCCTGCTACTAGGCTGGCGCCCCCAAGAACTGCGCCACAGCACCTGAAAACCCTCTGCCGTTGTTCCAGCACAGGCTGGAACTCATTCTAAAAAACAAAATGGACCCCAGCCTACGCTGGGGTGACGACATGTTCAGGGGTTTCCTTGGCTCTTCCGAATCTCAAGTCTCGTCCCCGAGAATCTGACAAGGACGAATGAAGCCGCAAGCTTTTGCTCTTACGAATCCCGAATCCCGAATCACGTTCTTTTACTCACTCGCCTCAAAACGATTGGCCGCAACATTCTTGCGCACCTTGCGCGGATCCCAGACGCGTCCGTTCATGGCGATATACACCCCGGCCGGCAGGCATTGCACTGCGCCGACGGCACAGCCGATATTGAATTCGGCATCCGAACCGCGAAACCGTGCCGGGCTCAGGGCGCCGGTCAGCACGATGGTCTTGTCCGGGATGGCGGCCAGCACCTTGGCCGTTTCCACCATGGTGTCGGTACCGTGGGTGACCAGAACCCGGTCGACATCCTGGGCGGCGATGGTGGCGCGCAGCAGTTCCCGGTCGGCGGCATTGATATGCAGACTGTCCTTGCGCAGGATCGGAATCACGGTGAATTCAAAGGCCACGCCCAGTTCGCGCAAAACCTTGCCGATCTGGGGTTCGCCGATCTGGTAATCGGACTTGTCATCGAAATAGATCTTGTCGATGGTGCCACCGGTGGTGACGATGCAAAGCCGTTCCATGCTGCAATCCTGATCCAGGTTTGATCAAACCCGCATCATACCTTGGGCGCACCCGCGAACCGGCGGCGCAGGCCGCTCCAGCAGGCGGCGCCAATCACGCCCAGCGCCAGCAAGGTTTCAGCCAGGGCCGGTATGCGCACCGAGGGATTGGCCCAGGCTTCCATCACGCCCAGGCTGAAGGGCAGCAAGGCGCCGAAGGCCGCGACCAGAAGGCCACTGGGCGCACCGCGAAGCAGCAACACCAGGCCGGGAAGCAGGGGCAGGGCGTGCAGCAGCAAGCCCAGCCAGTTCGCCACGGGCGATGCCGACGACCACCACAGGTGCCAGGCGAGCAGCAGTCCGAGCAACGCCGATACCAGCAACAAACCCACGCGTGAGGTATTCATGCCACTCCCGGCAATGCCTTCATCTTGGACAAGCGCCAAGGCCGGTTGCCATCATACTGGCCTGGTGCGTTATCTTGCATGTTCATGAAACCGCTTTCCGCCCCCTATCAGTGGTTCGAAGCCCGACGCGAGCGCACCTTCGTGTTCGTGCGCTTCCTGGTCCGGCGCTTTGTCGAAGATCGCTGCTTTGATTCGGCCGCAACCCTGGCCTATGCCACCTTGTTTGCCGCCGTGCCGCTGGCCGCCGTGATCTTCGGCGTGGTTTCGATGTTTCCCTTCTACGAGGACTGGGTCGAACAACTGACCCGCTTCATCTTCGAGAACTTCATGCCCAGCGCCGCCGACAGCGTATCCGGCTTTCTTGCCGAAGCCGCCGGCAATGCCCGGGCCCTGTCCGGGGTCGGAGCCGTGACCGTGCTGGTGACGGCGCTGTTGACCCTGTCGCGCATCGAGGACACTTTCAACCGCATCTGGCGGGTGGAGGAATCGCGCAGCGCCTTGTCGCGGTTATTGATCTACTGGGCCGCGATCACCTTGCTGCCCTTGCTGGCAGTGGCCAGCTTCGCGGTGTCTTCCTACGTGGCTTCATTGCCTTTGTTGGGCAATCCAATGGAGCGGGGTGGCCTGTTGCGTTTGTTGCCGATCCTGCTGGAATTGCTCGCCTTCAGCCTGGCCTATCGCCTGATTCCCAACCGCACGGTACCGGCCCGGCATGCCCTGATCGCCGGCGTGTTGGCCACGCTTTTGTTTGAACTGGCCAAATGGGGTTTTGCCCTGTACCTGACCCGGGCCAACTACCAGGCCCTGTATGGGGCCATTGCGGTGATCCCGATCTTTCTGATCTGGCTGTATGTGTCCTGGGTGGTGGTGTTGCTGGGGGCCTCGCTGGCGGCCTCATTGTCGGCTTTTCGCTTCCAGCCAGCCCACCGGCGTCTGCCCGATGGTTTCGAGTTGTATGGACTGCTGCGCCTGCTGGGACGTCTGTGGCAGGCCCAGGGCGCCGGCAATGGTTTGCAGATCGAACATCTGCAGCAACTGGAGCCGTCCTTGCGTGACGATACCCTGATGCAACTGCTGCAGGCCCTGGTCGATGCCCGGGTCGTGCAACGCATGGAAAACGGTGCCTTTGCCCTGGTGCGCGATCTGGATCACCTGTCATTGCAAGAGCTGTACGACTGTGCCAACGTGCGCATCCCGCTGAACCAGGCCCGTCTGCCCGATGTGGCCGATGCCATTGGCCGCCAGGCCCAGGCTGAACTGGACCAGTTGCGCCAGCTTTTGCAATCGCGCATGCGCCGCAGCGTGGCCCAGGTTCTGACTGAAACCAAGGAATCGCCATGAACAAACTGCCCGGTCTTGCCTTGATCTTCCTGCTGGGTGTCATCGGTCTGCCGTGTGCACAGGCAGACGAAGCTGCTGCTGCCGCAGGCATGGCGGAAACTCCGCAACTGCGGGTGCAGACCCTGGATGGCACTGCGTTCGATCTGACTGCACACCGGGGCAAATGGGTCGTCATCAATTACTGGGCGACCTGGTGCAGTCCCTGTCTCAAGGAAATGCCGGATCTGGATGCCTTTGCGAAAAAGCGTGAGGACGTGGTCCTGATCGGCCTGGCCTATGAGGATATCGAGATCGGCGAGATGCGCGAGTTCCTGAACCGGCATCCGGTGTCCTATCCCATCGCCATCGTCGATGTCTTTGAGCCACCGGCCGCGTTTCCGGCCCCGCGGGGCCTGCCGATGACCTGGTTGATCGGGCCGGATGGACGCGTGGCCAAGCAGTTTCTTGGCCCGGTGACCGGCCGCGACCTGGAACAGGCCATGGCCGCCGGGCAGGGATCGTGATGATCGTGTCTTGAGGGTGTGGATTTAACCGCGCGGCTTGTTGTGACGCGGAGTTCCGTGACCGGGACGACCGCCGCCACGCGGGCCGGGCTTGCCACGACCCTTGGGACCGGCTGCAGCCCCTGGCTTGCCGCCCGCAGGACCCCGCTTGCTGGCTGGATCGAACAGGCGTCCGGGGCGACCCACCTGGCGCGGAGGCGCGACCCGGCTGGTGGTGGTAACGCCTTCGGGCACATACCAGGTGCGGTGTTCGTTCGGATTTTCATAGCCCGGGGCTGCCGCCTTGCGGCGCGTGGGCTTGCCCGGCTTGCGCCCGCCCGGAGCGGTCAGGCGGTTGCCGATATCGTCGGGTACGGGATGACCGCCAGGACGCTTGCCCCGGCCCTTGCGGCCTCCGGGACGCGGCGAATCTTCGCGGATGCGATCGAAACGGCGCAGTTCGCGGGCTTCGTCGCCGTGGTTGGAGCCATGCACCCAGGCCCGCTGTTCGCGTGGCGCCGGGCGGTATTCACTGCTGCGGGCGCGACGCTGACCGATCACCGGATGCAAGGTGAGAACCTGCTCACCCTGGCCCAGATTCAGTTCCTCACGCAGTTGTTCGACCTGGGCTTCCGTCAATTCCTGGAATTGGCCGCGCTTGAGCTCGCGAGGCAGGTGCAGGTTGCCGTAGCGCACCCGCTTCAGGCGACTGACGGTGTAGCCGACGGCTTCCCACAACCGCCGGACTTCACGATTGCGGCCTTCGTGCAGCACCACGCGGAACCAGGCGTGGCTGTCGCTGGCGCCGATGCGTTCGATCTCGGCGAATTTTGCCGGGCCATCTTCCAGTTCCACATTGTCGGCCAGGCGGGCCAGTTCGGCCTCGCTCGGATCGCCGTGGATGCGGCAGACGTATTCGCGGCTGATGCTGCTGGACGGATGGGTCAGGGCATGGACCAGATCGCCATCGGTAGTCAGCAGCAACAGGCCGGTGGTGTTGATGTCGAGACGACCGACGTTGATCCAGCGGGCACCCTTGATGGGCGGCAGGCGGTCGAACACGGTTGGTCGGCCCTCCGGATCGTCGCGCGTGGTCACTTCACCTTCCGGCTTGTTGTAAATGAGCACGCGTGGGGCCTGGCTCTGGCCGGTGACGACGAAATTGCGGCCATCCAGTTCGACCCGGTCGCCACTGGCAACGCAACTGCCCAGGCTGGCGACTTCGCCATTGACCTGGACCTGGCCCTGCTCGATGCGCTCTTCCAGCGCCCGCCGCGAACCCAGGCCGGCCTGGGCCAGGACCTTGTGCAGGCGTTCGCTGAGCTGAGGCGTGTCGGCGCGTTTGAGCGACAAAGTGCGACGGGTGGTTGAGGATTTGGTGTTTTGATTCATGCGGTGTGCTCCGGGGCAGACGGGTTCAAGGGGTCTGCGTCCTCAGGATCGGATGGGATTTCGGAAATGGAGGTGTCGGTGGTGGCAATCGCGGTCACCACGGGGCTGATAACGATGTCGCCGGCATCGTCCAGGGATGGGGATTCGCTGGTTTCAGGTGCCACAGGATCCAGCGGCAGTTGTGGTTCAATCTCGAACAGATCGCGCAATTCCGCCAACGGCGGCAACTGGTCCAGGCTCTTGAGGTTGAAGTAGTCAAGAAATTGGCGCGTGGTGCCGAACAACGCCGGCTTGCCGGGGACGTCGCGATGGCCCAGTACGCGGATCCATTCGCGCTCTTCCAGGGCCTTGATGATGTTGCTGCTGACGGCCACGCCGCGGATCTGTTCGATTTCCCCACGCGTGACCGGTTGCCGGTAAGCGATCAAGGCCAGGATTTCGAGCGTGGCGCGGGTGTAACGCTGGGGTCGCTCGGACCAGAGTCGGGCGATCCAGGGGTGGATATCGGTACGAACCTGATAACGAAAGCCGCTGGCCACTTCCACCAGTTCCACGCCGCGATCGGCGCAGGCCTGCTGCAATGCTTCCAGGGCGCGTACGATGGCGGCGCCAGGCAAGTCCGAGTCGGGTGTGAACAAGGCCTGCAGTTCGGCCACGCTCAGCGGTTGACTGGAGGCGAGCAGGGCAGCTTCCACCACCCGTTGTACCAGGGCCGCATCCGGCTCGGGAGCGGTTTCAGGCGTCATGTTCATTCATCCTGGAAGGGATGTTCATCAACGGATTCCTCGTTTTCAGGGGTGATCGCGGCAGGCTCTTCAGGGTTGGCGTCGGTTGCCAGCGAACGCAGGTAAACCGGCGCAAACTGGGCTTCCTGCACGATCTCGATCAGGTGTTCCTTGGCCAGTTCCAGCATGGCCAGGAAACCGACGATGACGCCAAGGCGGCCTTCCTTGATGTCCAGCAAGCTGGAAAAGGCGTGGAAGCGACCATCGGCCAGGCGTTCGAGGACTTCACCCATGCGCTGGCGCACGCTCAGGGCTTCGCGCTGGACAGCGTGGCGGGTATACAGCTCGGCGCGCTTGAGGGCATCCACCAGGGCCGACAGCAGGGCCTGCAAGCTGACTTCGGGCGGCTCGCGCACGGTCTTGATTTCGGGCACCCAGGCGTGGGCCGGGCTGGTGTCGCGTTCCAGGCGGGGCAGGGCGTCGAGGTCTTCGGCGGCCTGCTTGTAGCGTTCATATTCCTGCAGACGGCGCACCAGATCGGCGCGCGGATCGTCCTCCAGGCCTTCTTCGTCCGGTGGCCGGGGCAGCAGCAGACGGGATTTGATCTCGGCCAGGATCGCCGCCATCACCAGGTATTCGGCGGCCAGCTCGAAGCGCAATTCCTGCATCACGCTGATGTATTCCACGTACTGGCGGGTGATCTCGGCCACCGGGATATCGAGGATGTCCAGATTCTGGCGCCGGATCAGATACAGCAGCAGATCGAGCGGACCCTCGAAGGCTTCCAGGATTACTTCCAGGGCATCGGGCGGGATATACAGATCCTGTGGGATCTGCAGCAGCGGCTGTCCATGCACCGTCGCCAGCGGCATTTCCTGCTGCTGGGGCGGGGTGGTGGTCAAGGGCGGCGTGGCATCAGTCGCCGTTTGCTCGGTCATGCAATGTGGCTGCCTGTGTTCGGCATGCGAAAAAATCAAACGTCAGTTTGCGTTGCGCCCAGCGGGCGTTGGTCTGGCTTGGGCCGCGGAGCAACCGCTGGCCTGTCCTTGAGGTGGTCGGTTCAACAGGTCGCCTGCGCGACCTTGTTTACTCCAGTTCCAGTGCTACAAACCCCTGTCGGGTCACCATTGGCTCGTCGCCAGTCAGGTCCAGTACGCTGGTCGGCCCGGGTTGGCAATCCCCGGCATCGAGCATCAGGTCCGCATGGCGCAGCGAGCTTTCGGCGACGGCTTCGGCCTCGTGGTTGTCGATAGGCTCGTCCGGCAACACGAGGCTGGTAGTCAACACGGGCGACCCTACAGCTTCCAGCAGCGCCTGCGTCACGGCATTGTCCGGGATGCGGCAACCGATGGCACGGCGCTTGCTCTGCTTCAGCCGTCGCGGCAATTCCGCACTGGCTGGCAAGATGAAGGTGATGGGGCCGGGTGTCATCTTCTTGATGAGGCGGAAAGCCCGGTCATCAAGTTTTGCCAGACTTCCGATCTGGCTGATGGAGGCACAGAGTAAGGTGAACGGGTGGCGTTTGTCCAGTGCCCGCAGACGTTGTACGTGTTGTTCGGCAGTAATGGCGTCGATGCCCCAGGCCAGGGAATAACCGGCATCGGTGGGCACGATCAACAGCTCGCCCCGGATCAGACGTTGCGCCGCCTGTGCCATCAGACGGGCCTGCGGGGTGATCGGGTGGATGTCGATGCGTTCGCTCATATCGGGATGCAAATGCCGGTCGAAGTGCCGGTGCGTGTCTTTATCATGCCGGTTTTGTCGCCAGAACGAAACGTGCCCCCGGGTCGGGCCGGCGATCCTGACGAATGGCCCTTGACCGTGTCGATCCGGTATCACGCAGCAGGAAACTGCACGCTATACTTGCTGATCGAGGCATGGACCATGCCCCGAGCCGCTCGGCGGGCCTTGTGCCAAGTCCGTGCTCAACCCGTGCCCTGGTATCGGAAACCCAGCATCGCATGCGCCTGTCCACGATCAAGCTTGCCGGCTTCAAGTCCTTTGTCGACCCCACCACCTTGCAACTGCCCACCAACATGACCGGGGTGGTCGGGCCCAATGGCTGTGGCAAGTCCAACATCATCGACGCGGTGCGCTGGGTGATGGGTGAGTCCTCCGCCAGTCGCCTGCGCGGAGACAGCCTGACCGATGTGATCTTTTCCGGTTCGGGTACGCGCAAGCCGGTCGGTCAGGCCATGGTCGAGCTGATCTTCGACAACAGCGATGGCACCTTGAGTGGCGAATACGCCGCCTTCAACGAAATTTCCGTCAAGCGCGTGGCCAGTCGTGATGGGCAATCGGCCTATTACCTCAACGGCGCCCGTTGTCGCCGCCGCGACATCACCGATCTGTTTCTCGGTACCGGCCTGGGTCCGCGCAGCTATTCCATCATCGAGCAGGGCATGATCTCGCAGATCGTTGAAGCCCGACCCGAGGATCTGCGCGTATTTCTGGAAGAAGCTGCCGGCATTTCCAAATACAAGGAACGGCGCAAGGAAACCGAATCCCGGATCCGCCAGGCCCGCGATCACCTGGGTCGGCTTGATGATGTGCGCAGCGAGGTCGACAAGCAGCTCGAACGCCTGGGACGGCAGGCCCGTCAGGCCGAGCAGTACCAGGTGCTCAAGCAGGAACAGCGGATCAAGCAGGCGCAAGTGCACGCCCTTGAATATCGTCGCTTCGACGCCGAACTGGGCGCTCTGCGTGCCACCATCGGGCAGCAGGAAACCCGGCTGGAAGCCACCGTGGCCGACCAACGCCAGGCCGAAGCCTTGATCGAACAGTGCCGGCAGCAGCACACCGAGGCCACCGAACACCTGGCCCGGGCGCAGGGCGAGAGTTATCGCGTCGGGGCCGAAATTGCACGTATTCAACAGCAGATCGAACACCAGCAGGAACTGGGCGAACGTCTGTTGCGCAATCGCCAGGAGTTGGCCGATCAACTCGCCGCCCTGGATGAAGATCTGGCCCAGGATGAAGCCCGTCGGGTGGAACTGGATCAGGAAATCGCCGAACTGGAGCCGCGCCTGGCCCTGCTCAGCGGTGACGACAGTGAACGCCAGCAAGCCCTGCAGGCCATCGAAACGGCCCTGGCCCAGTGGCAGGTGCGTTGGGACGAACACACCCGCCTGCATGCCGAGGCTACCCGCAGCGCCGAAGTCGAACGCACCAAGATCGATTACCTGGAGCGGCAGGTACGCGAAGCCGGGCAGCGCCACGACGCCCTGCAGCAGGAACGTGCAGCCTTGGATATGACGGCGCTTGAGGCCGCCTTGGCTGCGACCCAGGATGAACACGACATCCAGCGTGCCGGTCTCGACGGGCTGGGTGATGCCCTGGATGCACGCAAACAGGCCCTGTCCCAATTGCAGGAGCAACAACGCGGCTTGCAGTCCGAATTGTCGGAAACACGCAAGACCGGCGAAGCCGCGCGCGGACGTCTGGCCTCGTTGGAAGCTCTCCAGCACGCGGCCCTGGGTCAGGAAAAAGGCGCCGTGCTGGAATGGCTGCGCGCCCACGGTCTGGATCAGGCCCAACGCCTGGGTGAGGCCTTGACCGTGGAACCGGGCTGGGAAACCGCCGTGGAAACGGTGCTGGGGCAGTTGCTTGAAGCCGCCCTGGTCCAGAATCCGACGCACCTGCTGCCGGCCTTGACCGATTTTGATCAAGGCAGCGTGAGCCTGCTCGATCCTGATACCGGCGCCCTGGACGTTGCCCCCGATTCGCTTGCCAGCAAGGTGCAAGGCCCCTTGGCCGCACGTCGCCGCCTGGCAAGCATACGCATCGCCGAAGACCTGGCCCAAGCCACCCAACTGCTGCCACAACTGGCTGCCCACGAAGCCGTCATCACCCGCACCGGCCAATGGCTGGGGCCGGGCTGGG
>CAYRJS010000087.1:1587-9882 GCA_964424535.1 uncultured Aquimonas sp. | reverse complement strand
TCGCCGATGCCAATGCCCATGCCACGGAAATTCTCGGCGCCATCCATACCGTGCAGAGCTACGCCCGGGAAACCCACGAAGCCCAGCGCTTCGGCCAGGCCGTGCGCAATGCCATCGCCAGCGCCCGTCGCCGCATCGGCACCCAGGCCCTGCTCACCGGTGTCGTCATCCTGCTGGTTTTCGGTGCCGTCACCGGGGTCTTGTGGATCGGTGCCCGCGATGTGATCGCCGGCACCCTAAGCGCCGGCACCCTGGGTCAGTTCGTGCTGTATGCCGTGATCGGTGCCGGTTCCATGGGTGCCCTGACCGAAGTCTGGGCCGAAGTGCAACGCGCGGGCGGCGGCATGGCCCGGATCGAGGAATTACTGGACGAAAAACCCGCCATTGCCGCCCCAGCCAAACCGGTTGCCTTGCCGGCACGGGTGCACGGCGAACTGCGCTTCGAGGCTGTCGATTTCCACTACCCCAGTCGTCCTGACGCTCCCGCGCTGGCGAACTTCAGCCTGCATGTGAAGCCGGGTGAAACCGTCGCTCTGGTCGGCCCTTCCGGTGCCGGCAAAAGCACCGTGCTGCAACTGCTGCTGCGGTTTTACGATCCCGAACAAGGCCGCATCACCATCGATGGCACCGACCTGCGTCAAGTCGATCCACAAGCCCTGCGCAGCCAGATCGCCCTGGTGCCGCAGGATCCGATCCTGTTTGGCGACAGTGCCCGTGCCAATATCCGCTATGGCCGGCTTGATGCCTCCGATCAGGACATCGCCGCAGCTGCGCGCACGGCTGAAGCCGATACCTTCCTGACGGAACTACCGGAGGGCTACGACACCGACCTGGGCGAACGCGGCACGCGCCTGTCCGGCGGCCAGCAACAGCGCGTGGCCATTGCCCGCGCCGTGCTCAAGGATGCACCCATCCTGCTGCTGGACGAGGCCACCAGTGCCCTGGATGCGCAAAGTGAGCGCGCCATCCAGCAGGCTCTGGAACGCCTGATGCAGGACCGTACCACCCTCGTCATCGCCCATCGTCTGGCCACCGTGCGCAGTGCTGACCGTATCGTGGTGCTCGACGGTGGCCGCATCGTGGCCGAAGGCAAGCACGAGGACCTGGTTGCCCAGGGCGGCCTGTATGCCGAACTGGCGCGGCTCCAGTTCAGTAATTGATTCGTGTGGTGTCGCGCAAACACCATCAAACAATTCCGGTGTCTTTCACTGCGATGCGGCGTTACTCGTCGTCGTAGCACCACTACGACTCCTCCTCGTGCCTTGCCTCGCAGCGAAATCGATCCGGAATTTCATCGCGTTACTTGCCAGACACCACACTAGGCCTTGATCTTGAACGCCTGCGCCAACAAGGCTTGGTCGAAACCATCGGTTGCGCCCGAGTTCGTGGCGTGCCGGTACAAGGCGGCGGAATAAATCCCGGCCAAGGCTGCCTGGACCAGCCCCGTCAGCAACAGGATCAAGCCCAGCAGAACCAACACGGCAACCACGACCACGCCGCTACCGGACATGGCTGCAAGTACCACGGCGGCCACGCCAACAATCACCAGGGCGAAATAGAACAACCCGAACACCAGCCCGATGCCACCTTGGCCGATCAGATTTTCGCCCCAGGTTTCCTTCAGCAGCACGGCGCTTTCCTTGACCGCATCCAGCGGTCCGATATCGCGACTGACCAGCACCGGCACCACCAGGAAACTGGCCACCGTCCAGGCCACACCGATCAGGCCCACAACGATGCGTCCAAGCCAACCGGCGCGTTCCTGGATCGCCCGCAACACCAGGCCAACGGTGGCGGCAATCAGGGCATAACCCAGGATCGGCACGACCTTGCCGGCAGCAATGCGCAGCCCGTCCTTGATCCCCGGATCGCCACCTTCCAGTCGGATCATGGCGGCCCCGACCAGGGCCGAGTTGAAGAAGAAGATGACGAAATACTGGGTCAGATAAAACAGGAAGGCTAACACATAAGCCCCAGCCTGCACGCCCACGCCCGGATCGGACGCATCCAGCCCATCAAGCAGGCCCAGACCAAATAGCGGCAACAAAAAGGCCGCCACCACGATCATGGTGCAAATTCCGGACAGCAACGGGAATACCAGCAGTTCCTTGTCCTTGGCCAGGACACCGGCACTGGCCTTGACCAGGCTCCAGCTACGCGAAAATCGGGCAAACATGGTGGTCCTCCGAATGATGATGCAGCCTGCATGCAGACGCTTGCGCCTGCTCCATGTGACCAAACCGATCACGATAATCGCACGCGATTCCGATATGATCACGCCAGTGATCGATTCGTCAAACACCCCACCCGCACGACCACGCTGGAAGCACCCGCTGGCCTGTTGCATCCTGATCTTCGGCTGGCTGTCGATGGCCACGATCGCGTACGCACTCGAGTCCCAAGACCCTTGGCAGACTTTTGCCGAACCCTGGTTCGACCAGAGCGGAATCAGCAACGACCTGCCCAATCGCATTCTGACTGCCCTGGCCCAGGATTCCGAAGATACCTTGTGGATCGGTTCGTTCAATGGCCTGGCCCGATACGATGGGCAACACGTTTATCTCTACCCGGCCGATGGCAGCAAGCCAGACGGACTTCCGGATGCTTATATCCGCACTTTGCTGACGCTGGACGATGACCGTTTGCTGCTTGGCACCAACACCTCGGGCCTGTTGGTTTTTGATTCGACAACAGAAGCGTTCACCCATATTGCCTTGCCCGGCCCCCAAGGGGAGGCACGCAAGATTTTCAGCGTGCGCAAGGCTGCCAATGGCGTATGGGTTGGCAGCGATCAAGGGCTCTTCCACTTCGACCCCGTTGCCGAAAGGGTCGTGGCGGTGGACAGCATTTCCTCGGGCTATTCGAGCACGATTTTCGACATCGCCGAAGACGGGCAAGGACGCCTGTGGCTGGGAGGCAACCCCGGACTCTTCGTGCGTGAACCCGGGCAAACGAGGTTTCAGCACTATCCACTGGGCGAAGCACTGGACCGCGACGTCATCTGGCGCTTGTACCTGGACGACGAACAGCATCTTTGGGTTGGCAGTGGCTCCCAAGGCCTGGTGCGGCTGGATACACGCCATCCGGATGCTCCCGTCAAGCATCTGGCTGAGGCCACGGAACTGGCTGCCGGCAGAACCATTCGAGCCTTTGCCCGCGGCCCCGACGGCGCGTTGTGGATCGGCACCGAAGGCAGCGGTGCAATCGTTTGCCCCGATCTGGAGTGCCAGCGGCCACGCTCGTTCAAGACCAGCGGCAGACCAGGCCATGTGCTGGCTGGTGACGCCGTACGCGATCTGCTGCTGGATGCATCCGGCATTCTCTGGCTGGCCACTTCGCAAGGCTTGACCCGACATCAACCCGAGCAGGAAGCACTGCGGGTCCTGGACGGTGCCGATCATCTGATACCCAGCAACCGATCCATGGAAGTGACCGCCATCCTGGTCGACGACCGTGATCGCGTCTGGCTGGGCACCGACGGCCTCGGTCTGATTCTTGTCGATCTGGCACAGGCTACTGCACAGCACCTGGCGTTGCCGGGGTTGCATGCCGAGCAGAACAACGCAGGCCTGCTCCAGGACCCGCACGGAACGATCCGTCTGGGTGGTCTGGGCGTGCTGGACATTGATCCGGACTCTCTGGCCATTGCCAATTCGATCCCCGGCCTGTCCAGCCGCCGTATCACGCACCTGGCCAACCATGATGGCGGCTTGCTGGTGAGCACCCACGATGGTGTCCAGCTGTACGACCTGAAGAATGACCCATCACGTCAACCCATGGATATCGTTCCACGCGACCATTCAAACCACCATCTGCGTCAGGTCCGCTGGACCGTAAAGACCGACACACGCCGCTGGTATGCGAGCGTTGATGGCTTGTTCGTCGTTTCCGAAACCAGCGGCGAGATCGACGTTGAGCGCACACGTCCGGGCGATACCGACAGTCTGCCCAACAGTCGCCTGTCCATGCTGGCGCATGATCCGGCTCAACACCGGCTATGGGTCGCCGGTGATGGTGGCCTGACCTGGTTGGACCTGCGTCAACAGACGGCCCCCCTGCGCTTCCACCGATTGCCTGACGCGATCGCCAATCAACGCGTCAATGCCGTGATCCTGGATACCCAGGGAGCGATCTGGGCCAGTGGCGATGATCGTTTGTTCCGCGTTGATGGCACCGACTTTTCCATCCGCGAGATCACCCGCCGCGATGGTTTGCGTCCCGGCGTGTTTCGCGACCGCGCCATGGCGCTGGGATCCCAAGGCAGGGTTCTGGTGGGCAGCAGTGCCGGCTTGATCGTGATCCGGCCCGAAGCCCTGACGCCCTCAAGCACCACCCCGGCGCCCCTGCGCATCAGTCGCGTCACCCTCAATGGCCACCGGGTCCTGGCACCCAGGCCTGGACAAATCATTGAGCTGGAAGCCAGCGAACGTCAGCTTCTGGTTGACTTTTCCCTGCGTGATTTCCGGTCTCCGGAGGAAGTACGCTATCACTACCGGCTGCTGGGTGCGGAAAACGACTGGCATGACATCGCCCCACGGACCCCGGCCAGTGCCATTTACACCAACCTGCCTACGGGTCAGTTCGTGTTGCAACTGCGGGCCACGATGCGCGGCCAGGAAACCACCTTGATCCAACAGGATTACCCCCTGACAGTGGCACCCCGTCATCATGAAACCTGGCCTGCCCGGATCCTGCAAGGCGCACTGGCACTGCTGGCCATCGCCGCCTTGATTTCGATCGGGATGCGCTGGTCGCAACGTCGGCAACGCCTGCTGGATCAACTGGTTGCCGAGCGTACCCGGGAACTGAATGTGGCCAATGCCCAACTGGAAGCACTGGCACGACTGGACCCGCTGACCGGCCTGAACAACCGCCGGTACCTGCTGGAAGTATCACGACGTGCCGTGCACGAAGCCCACCAGCACCAGCACCCATTGTCCTTGCTGTTGCTGGATATGGACCATTTCAAGACCGTCAACGACGAGTATGGACACCTGGCCGGTGATGCCGTGTTGCGTGCAGTGGCGCGCGTGGTGATGGACCACTGTCGCGATACCGACTACGCCGGTCGCTACGGCGGCGAAGAAATCGTCATCTGCTTGCCCAACGTCGGTATCGACAATGCCCTGACTCTGGCAGAACGGCTGCGCCAACAAGTGCAGGGTCTGCGCATACGTTTTGGCGAGACGGATCTGCAGGTGACCTGCAGCATCGGCGTTGCCCAACTGGAAGGACAGCAAGACACCTTTGAAACCTTGTTCGAACGCGCCGATCGCGCCATGTACGCCGCCAAGAACAAACGCCGCAATCGGGTGGAAGCTGACCACGGTATTCCCACTGTTTGACCTGGGAATCCAACTCGACTTGATCATTCGTCGATGTCGACAGAGATGGCAACCCGAGACCGGAAAATTGATGGTTGAACGTCAGCGAAGGCGCAAGTCAAGGATTGCCGAAGATCCACCAACGACACATCTGTTTCCGGACCGCGTTCAGCATCTGTCACATTGCGCGTGATCACATTGCATCCGCATTCTGAACCGCTCTCACCGCCCCAACCACTACAATAATCCGTCTTCCCGGCCAAGGCAGTGACGGCAATCCATGTCCATCCAGTTCAGCGGTACCTATACCGATCTTTATCAGATCGCCATGGGCCAGGCGATGTATCGTGACGGTCAACACCAGCGCCCGGCCAGCTTCGATTATTTCTTCCGCAAGATCCCGTTCACCGGCGGCTACACGGTATTTGCCGGGCTGGAGCCCTTGCTGGAGGTCCTGGAAAACTGGGGCTTCAGCGACGATGAAATCGATTATTTAGGCTCGCACGGTTTTGACCGGGATTACCTCGAATACCTGCGAACCCTGCGCTTTACCGGCACGATCCTGGCCCCGGCCGAAGGTGAAGTGGTGTTCCCGGCCGAACCGATCCTGCGGGTACAAGGCAGTATCGTCGAAGCCCAGTTGATCGAAACCCTGCTGCTCAACCTCATCAACTATTCCTCCCTGATCGCCACCAAGGCTGCACGCATGCGCACCGTGGCCGGGGACGGGATTCTGAGCGAATTCGGTCTGCGCCGCGCTCCCGGTCCAGGTGGCGTGCTGGCGACCCGGGCTGCCGTGGTCGGGGGCTTTGATTCCACCAGCAATGTCTACGCCGCCCAGCGTTACGGCATCCGCGCCGAGGGCACCATGGCCCATGCCTTCATCCAGTGGCACGGCGATGAACTGGCGGCTTTCCGCGCCTTTGCCCAGGCCCGTCCCGACAACACCGTGCTGCTGGTGGATACCTACGACACTCTGGGCAGCGGCATCCCCAACGCCATCACCGTGGCCCGGGAAATGCGTGCGCGTGGCCAGCAACTGCGCGCCATTCGTCTGGACAGCGGCGACCTGGCCTATTACGCCCGTGAGGCCCGCAAACGCTTTGACGACGCCGGTTTTCCGGAAGTGAAGATCGCCGCCTCCAACCAGCTCGATGAATTCATCATCCGCAGCCTGCGCGAACAAGGTGCCCCGATCGACATTTACGGTGTCGGTACCAGCCTCGTCACCGGCCAGCCCGATGCCGCCCTGGATGGGGTCTACAAGCTGGCCCTGGCCGATGGTCAGCCGCGCATCAAGATTTCCGACAACCTGGCCAAAACCACCCTGCCCGGACTCAAGCAAACCTTGCGCCTGAGCGATGCCAACGGGCAGTTCGTCGGTATCGATGCCATCGTTGGAGAAAACGAGGCCCTGCCGGAACGCTTGCTGCATCCGTTTGAAACCCACAAATCAATGCATGTGCCGGCCGGCCTGAAAGCCACACCCTTGCTGCACCCCGTGATGGCTCAAGGCCAACGCCTGCGTCCGGCTCCCAGCCTGGGCGAAATCCAGGCCCATTGCCGCCAGCGTCTGGCTTTGCTGCCGCCCGAATACCAACGCTTTGAATATCCGCACCAGTACAAGGTCGGCATCAGTCCGGCCCTGCACGAACTGCGCGAAACCCTGCGCACCAGCCAGAACCATTCCCAGGATCCCGCATGAAAACCCTGTTGATCATCGATGTTCAAAACGACTTTCTGCCCGGTGGCGCCCTGGAGGTACCCGGCAGCGACGTGATCGTGCCACGCATCAACCGGATCGTCGAACACTTCGATCTGGTCGTGGCCGCCCAGGATTGGCACCCGGCCAAACACGGCAGCTTCGCCTCCCAGCATCCGGGCCGACAGCCCTTCGAACAGGGCACCCTGGCCGGCTTGCCGCAAACCCTGTGGCCCGATCATTGCGTACAGGGCAGCCACGGTGCCGAGTTTTCCGCCGACCTGGATACCCGTCGGGTTGAAGCCATTTTCCGCAAGGGCACCGATCCTGCCATCGACAGCTACAGCGCCTTTTTCGACAACGGCAAACGCAAATCCACCGGTCTGGCCGACTGGTTGCGTGGCAAGGGCTGCACGGAGTTGTACCTGTGCGGTCTGGCCGGTGATATCTGCGTGTATTTCAGTGCCAGGGATGCCCTTGAACAGGGTTTCCAGGTGCACTTCATCGAAGACGCCGCTACCCCGCTTGATCCCAAGATCCATGGCGAACGCCTGGCCGAACTGCGCCAGCATGGTGCCAGGATCACCCGCACGGATCAGTTGCAGATACAGGCCTAGGCTCACGCCTGGCTGCCTCATCCGGCAGGTAAAACGAGTACACTTGCTTCACTCATGACGCGACACCCAAGCCGGCCCAACGTGGTCTGAGGGGGACAACATGATTCGTTTCTGCAGGGTTTTCACGTTGCTCACCGCCTTGGCGACACTGCTTGTGTTTGCCAGCTCGATCGCCTCGGCATCACCGTCATCCCACGTCGAACTTGTCCGTTCCCTGGACGCACACGCCGTCGCTCGACTGGGCGCATTGGCCCCAGAACAAACTGCCCGCGTCACGCTCCGGCAAAACCTGGACGAAACGGATGCAGATGTTTGGACTTTGCGGCGTCTGGATGTGTATGCCCCCGATGCCCAACTCTGGGTGGCCACGCCACAGGGCCTGGAGCCGATCCCCCGCAGTCCCCTGATCCACTTCATCGGCACGCGCGCCGATGAGCGCCTTGCTCTGTCGCTGGCAGCGGATCTGTCGCACGGTGAAGGTCTGCTTCTGAACGAAACTGGCAGCTACAGCCTGGAGGTTGTCAGCCAAAAAGATGGTTCCCTGTTGCTCAACGGACGTTCGACCGAAGCCCGGTTGTCCGATGGCAGTCAACCCGAAAGCGATTGCCTCGGCGGGATGGAAGAGGACGGAAACTGGCACAAGAGCCTGAAT
>CAYRJS010000087.1:0-1577 GCA_964424535.1 uncultured Aquimonas sp. | reverse complement strand
CCAAGGCCGCCACACGCAAGGTCACGCTGGCGCTGGATACCGACAACGAGCTGATGCAACTGAAGTTCAGCAACCAGACCAGCACCGCCTCAGATTATCTGGCCGCCCTGGTGGCCGCAATGAGCGTCATTTACGAAAAGGATCCTGCTGCAGGCGGGGCCCGGATTCGTCTGGAGATCGGCAGCCAGATCCTGCGTCCTTCAACCACCATCGACCCCTACCCTTCCGAACCCGGTTCGGAGATTCTGGCCCAGCTCAACGAGTTCGGTGCCTATTGGAAGGCCAACTACCCGTACGCCAGCTATCCACGTGCCTTCGCACTGATGATTTCCGGCAAGTCCTCCAGTGCCAACAGCGCCCAGGGCATTGCCTGGGTCCTTGATTCAGGCACCTACTGTGACGCCACCGGATACACCTGGGGCACGCAGACCTACGGACACTACAGCATCAACCGCGTGTTTCGTTTTTCCGGCTCTTGGGCCAGCAACGACGCCCCGTTGGTGGCACACGAACTGGGCCACAACTTCGGCCTTTCCCATACCCACTGCACCAACACCTCCGGCTCCTTTCCCAGCAGCACCAATACACTGGATCAGTGCTATTCCGGCGAGAGTGGTTGTTACACCGGAACCACATCATGTCCGAGCGGCTCACCCGGTGCCCCCAAGGGTACGTTGATGAGCTATTGCCACCTCAACGGTTGCGGATCGCCCAACGCGGGGATCATCCATCCCGTCCAGGTCACGACGATCAACAACCGCATCGCCAGCCAGCCCGCCAGTTGCGTGGTTCCGATCGGAGCCGTGAATCAAGCGCCTTCCATCACGGCGCCGGCCAGCATCACGGTGACCGAAGATGTGGCCTCGGCGCTCACCGGCATCAGTTTTGCCGACCCGGATGCCGGCAGTGGTCAACTCACGGCGACCTTTACAGTTGCCGCAGGCGCATTGACTGCCACAGGCAGTGGAGTCACGGTCAGTGGCAGCGCCACCTCACGCACACTGACCGGTACCCTGAGCGCGCTCAACAACCTGATCTCGGGCGGCAACCTGAAATACACCACGGCCGCCAATGCCAACGGCAGCCTGACTCTGAACATCCACATCAGTGACAACGGCCACAGCGGCTCAGGTGGAGCCAAGACCGCCACTGCCAGCACCAGCCTGAACATTACCGCCTGAACGACGCACCCACGGTATCGGCTCCGTCCTGGCTGCCCGTTTTCACCTCCGGCACAGCTCCCGTCACCGGTGTCTCATTTGCGGATGTCGACGCCGGTTCCGGCTCACTTACCGTCAACTTGCAGGCACCGGCCGGTGTCAGCGTCAGTGGTGCCAGCGCAAACGGTGTCACCACCTCCGGTAGCGGCACCACGCGCAACTTCAACGGCACCTTGTCCGCACTCAATGCATATTTTGCCGACGCCCGTGCCGGCCTTTCAGGCCCGGGATTCAGCGGCAACGGCACCCTTGTCATCAAGATCAACGACAACGGCCATACCGGTACCGGCGGTAACAAGAGCGCCAGTGCCAGCGTTACCCTGCGTGGCGGGCTTTTGTTCGCCAACGATTTTGAGT
>CAYRJS010000086.1:6073-9968 GCA_964424535.1 uncultured Aquimonas sp. | reverse complement strand
GCGTTGAGGATGGATTTCAGCATGACCTGGCTCCTTGGAAGGGGCCTCACGTAGTAGAGGGATCTCACCACATGAGACTGAGGGATGGTTGCACTGTACGCCTGGCGGGCGTCGTGCGCAATTTTTGCTCACCCGCGAGGGGTGTGTTGTTCAGCCTGGGCCTGCTGGCGGCATGGCCGGGGCTGGCACTGTCGGCACCCGATTCGGCAGTGACCAGCGCGTCGGCCGCAACGTCAGCGCGCCACATCATCGAAGGACAGAACCTAAGCGAATCCGATGAAAAGCAGCGGAAGATGAACCACTACCGGTTACGGGAGTGGCGCCGGATGATGGACACCGAGGTCAACGAAAGCACGCGGCGGCACGCGCTGTACTGCGCCCAGACCATCGGCAGCGATATCGGCTACTGGCGACCGGAAGATGACCCGGCGTGCGAGCTGCCATGGTTGGGAGGGCGGGCGCCGTGAGCGAGACTCAGAAGGAATCCGCCCCGCCTCTGTCCGGCAAGGAATACTTCCAGGCCGTCCACGAGGAGGGCCTCATTGCGCGGTATGCCGGCGAGGACGAAAGCACGTGCCCGGATACGGAAGGCTCTTTCGAGCACGGCGCATGGATGAGCGGCTGGCGGAAGGTAGATGCGCTGCCAACATCGCAACGCCTGGCCCTGGTCGCCATCGCGCTGGTAGGCGACAACGGCAAGCACACCATCGAGCAGGTGCGCTATGCCGATGCCCGACAGATCGGCTACGGCGACTCGGATCGCGGCTTTACCTACACCATCACCCGGAAGTTGAAGTTCAAGGGGCTGATCGAGTCCATCAGCGTCGGCCGCGATGAGAAATCCGGGGTGAAAGACTACGTGTACCGGATCACACCCCGTGGCCAGCGCGTGGCCGAAGAGATCGTGGAGCAGATGGCCGATCTGATCTTTGAGCAGGGGGATCAGCAGGAGGATCAGGGATGATCCAGCCCGAAGTCACATCCAGATGGACCAAGCTGCGCAAGATCGCCTATGTGGCCCGTTCGCTGCACACCAAGAAATACACGTACCGGAATCATGATGACCGGATCCCTGGTGATCAGCGTGGGCCGATTGTCCACGCCTCTCATCCCAAAGCCTTCCGCAGGGCGTTCGTCACAGCTTCCTTGAAGCCATCGGTGAGGGTTGAGGTCGGTCCCACCACGGTTCAATTCATGGTCTTTGACACACTGGTTGCCAGCTTTGATCTGGTATCCCGCAGGCTCCGGAAGCATGAGTACGATTGGTTTTGTCCGCTTTCTTTAACCCCTACCAACATCCATAGCCTTGCGAATAGGGTTTATAGGGAGCGTTGGAAGATCATTGAGCAGCATTACAAGAATCAGGCCCCCGGGGGCACTCTTCGACTTGATGATCATTGTGCAGGCTATATCCATAGTCGCATCAGGGCGCTCAGGCCGCTGATCATCCATGCCATCAGGTCTTTTACCGAGGCATCTGTCCCGCAGGTGGTGTTCGCTTTCAGGTCTGCTGGAATGCAGTATCTGACAGGCAATCATATGTTGCGGTACTTGAACATGGCAGCGGGTCAGGACGAAGGAGCAGATCAGCTTTTATTTGCACTCAAAACATGGCCGGCGCTCATGCGGCGGCTTATGCTAAGGCCGCATGACAAGGGCGCTCTGAACCATATCGTCGCCGGCATACCACCGGCTCAGGTGCTGTCAAAGGCACTGAGCGTGCCGCACTTCGTGGTGCGGCGAATGATCGGCGTTACAACACAGCGCACCGGGTTCCTGATCACTGGCCCTGAAAACCCCTTGGACCTGATGCAGCACCTGCCCCAGCATGTGCTTCCCAGAACCCGTCGCGACTGGCTGGTGTTGGGAAAAATCGTACAGCCGGTTTTGCAAGAGCTTGAGGAAGGCCGCACCTCCTACAACTGGTGGGGCGGGGGGTTGCCGGTATACGAGGAACAGTGGGATCAGTTGGTCCCGTGCCTTTTCCGGGGTGTGAAGAAGCTCTCTGATCTGGAGCAAATTCGCACCGCCCTGCTGACCTTTGTCGATGCGTTGCGATCGCTCAATAGAGCAATCGCACGGCTACATCGCTTGGCCACGGCGGATGACAACAGCGAGTCGGCCGCGCAGTGGCGACGCCTGGCTCAGTTCTATGGACGGATCCGGAGCATGTCACTGCCCCAGATGGCCCGGCTATCCACGGCCTACCATCAGGCCCATGACCGGATCACGCGCCAGGTCAGCTCATCGTTGTTGGGAGAATCCGACCCTACAAGCTGGCCTGGGCT
The DNA here is from genome assembly GCA_964424535.1 of uncultured Aquimonas sp. Taxonomy (GTDB): domain Bacteria; phylum Pseudomonadota; class Gammaproteobacteria; order Xanthomonadales; family Xanthomonadaceae; genus Denitratimonas. The sequence goes on along the minus strand of CAYRJS010000086.1, from coordinate 7,680 downwards.
GATGCCCGAGGCCCAGCGAGACATCCCCAACTCCAAGATCGTCGCTGTCGAGTTGTTGAGCAGCGGTGATCTGCTCAAAGAAGGGGCTGCGTTGTCTCATTGCGTGGGTTCCTACGACAGTGTCTGCCTGAGTGGAAAAAGTCGCATTGTTTCTTTGCGTCAGGACGGACGTTCGCTTTCAACGATCGAGTTTGTGCAAGAACGGGTTGAAGGAAGGCGCATCCTTCACATCGGGCAGCACTTCGGGCGCGAAAACTCAGATCCCAACGCACGTTGCCTGAAAGCTGCCAGGTGGCTGCACGGCTATCTGAAAAAGAAGGGTCGCAAGCGGTGGCCCAAAAAGCTGCTGGCCAAGGACAAAGTCACCTCCCTGATTGAAGCCAGGATGATGGACTTCTGGAAGGAGCAGGCATGATCGGCAAGGCACAGGTGCTGCTGCTGGACGGCGCTGGTGATCGCGTACCGATGCCAGTAGGTCACCCGGATGACCCGGATTGGCAGCTGGCCCTGAAGGCACATCTGGACAGGATCAAGCGAGAACCGGTCCTGTGCAGCTGCACCACGCCGGCACCCAAGATCACCGTGCGTCAGATTGGCGCCCAGGAACGACTGTTTCTGGCGATCTACCCGGAGTCAGGTCCAGTGCACGATCCGGATTGCCAGTTCTGGCGACCGAACATCGAGCAATCCGGCCGCAAGGGTTACGTCGACCGGGTGGTCAGCCACGATGGCGAGAACCTGGTGGTGTCCCTGCGCCACGGCTTGAACCGGGCGTCGCCGCCGGCAGACACCACGGAAGTGCGCACCACCGGTCTGGGTGTTGGCCAGCCACGTCGCCGGCAGCGCGCCATGTCGGCGCTTGGGTTGCTGCACCTGCTGTGGGAAGAGGCCCGCATCAATCACTGGCATCCGCGCTTCAGTGATCGGCGCTGGTGGCCTGCGATCACCGCCCTGCGGGCAGCAGCTGGCCACACCCGGATCCGGCAGCGCGGACAAGAGCCGGTGCCCGTGGCCAACCGCTGCGTCTTCGTTCCACCCTACCCCGGCGAGAAGGACATCAAGGCCCAGGCCGAGGTGCTGTGGACGCTGTTCCAGCCTGGTCGCAGGAAGCGCGGCGGTGATCGACTGATGGTGGTAGGTCAGGTGTCCGGATTCTGGGACCGACCGCGTGCGGTGCGCGTTGCCGGTTTGACCCGCCTGTATCTGAATCTAGTGCCCGATGACTTTGAGCGCCTGTACGAGCGGCACACGCAGCTGGCGGCGTCGAGCGATCAGGTCGTTGGCCTGTTCATGCTGGAAACCCAGGGTGTGGACCGACGCAACAACATGCGGTGCGCGGTCATTGATGCCGGGATGATGGCCTGTACCAAGGCGCTGATCCCCGTGGAGAGCCGCTTGGAGCATGAGGTGGCGTGTCGCCTGATCCAGAACGATCGACGGTTCTACAAGCCTCTGCGCTATGACGCGGAGGTTGATGCAGTGCTGCCGGATTTTGTGTTGCTCGATGCCGGCAAGCCGTACCCCATGGAGGTGTATGGCATGGCCACGCCAGCCTACGAGGCCCGGCGTGAAGAAAAGCAGGCGTACTACGCCGAGCAGTTCGCCGG
>CAYRJS010000086.1:1591-5973 GCA_964424535.1 uncultured Aquimonas sp. | reverse complement strand
CGGTGTCCTGAATCGACAGGTCGAACAGGTGGAGCTGTTCCGCATCAAGGATCTGTCGCTGAGCAAGCCGGTGTGGCAGCGCATGCTGGGCATGGGCACCATCGAGCTGCTGACCTCCGATCAGACTGCGCCCGTGGTGCGTCTGGAGGCCATCGCCAACAGCGATCAGGTGCTGGAGCTTTTGCGATCCACGGTGCTACGTGAGCGGCAGGCCAAGGGTGTGCGGGAGATCGACCGATGAGCGCTTTCCCGCTTCGCAATGCGGCCAAGCTGGTGTCCGAGGACCGGCACCCGGTCAAGCAGGCCCTGTTCGCCATGGAGCGCGCCCAGGTGCACTCGGTAGAGGCATTCCGTGTCGTGGATGAGCAACTGAGGGTGGATGCGCAGGTGCGCTATGCGGCCGTCCTGCTGGCGCCTGACAAGATCATGCGCCGGCAGGTGGTGGTGCTGACCGACTGGACGCGGTGCGGCCTGGTCAAGTCGCTGGCCTTGCCGATCTACGTGTCCAGCTTGCGACGTGCCCAGACGCAAATCCGCCGTTCGGCCGAGTTCTACTTCCTGCTGCACTACCCCGCCCGCTTCCTGGATCCCATTGCGTTCGATGTGGCCCTGGCCAGGCTGCCGTTGCTGGGCGAGCTGGGTGACGAACAGCGCCGCGTGTGGACGGATGTGCTGGAGCGCTGGCTGGTGCATGGTCATGATGTGGATCAGATCGCCACAGCGACGCAGATGCGGCCCACACAGATCCGGGCTTTCGTCCGCAACGCGGCATGGTCCTATCGCCGCGCCCGCGTACAGCCAAGCCCACTGGATCCGTTCCGTTTTGGTCGACCCCGCTGGGGCGGGTTTGGCTTGGCCTGGGATGAGCTGACACAGGACTACATCGTGACACCGGAAGATCGCCCGCCGCTGGATGCCTGTGCACGCATTGAAACGATGTTGGCCGAGATTAAGTGGAGTCATCCGACTTCGCATCTGGGTCTTCGACCCACGTTTGACCAGGCGCTGCCCTCGCAGCAAAGCAGGATTGAAGATCCGGCAGAACATGACCCATGGGGCGGCAGTGAAGACGGGATCGACCTGGCTGACCTGTTCGCAGGATCGGTGGACGACTTGATCGTCGGCTGACGTCGGCTCCACGCAAGCACTCTTGTTCCTTCTTGACGTCGGTTATGAGCCGGCGTCTTGCTGTGCGCGATGCCGGTTGGAAACCAACCGTGGTGTAGTGTTCTCGATCATGGAATGTGCGGAATCCGCGCAAATAGAGGTTGAAAACGAACGGTAAAGGGTGGATGATGGCGCGCATTGCGCAATACCGGATATCCAAATGCGACAGCGGAAAACAGGGGGGCGGGCTCTGATGCTCGCGCTGATGGCGGCAGGTCTGCTTGGGCTGACCGTGACTCCTGCCCAGGCGCAGGCACTGACGCCTGTGTGGTATCTGGTACTGGACAACAAGTGGTACGAGGTCAATCCGACCGACTACTTCGTTGAAATCATGACCGGCGCCACCGCCGTGATGGTCCCTGGCAGCACCCAAGCGAACTGCCGTCGCAGCAATGGTCAGGCGGGTGTGCCAAGCCAGCGCTTGTTGGTCTACGGCCCGATCTACCAGATGGTCTACCTGGCCGGCAGCCAGTATTACGAGTGGGAAACCATCGGCAATTACAAGGTGAGGATCTTCCGGGCGACCTCCTCAACCGGAGACATCATTTGCGATAACGCGCTGACCGAAGAGCCGTTCCCTGCCGGGACGGCTGATCTGGCGGTTTCGCTGGTCGATAGCGTCGACCCGGTGGCACCGGGTGCCGCTTTCAGCTACACCGCCACCGTTTTCAATGCTGGCCCCGATGAAGCAAGGTCGCCGAGCCTGCTGTTCACGATCCCGGGCGAGGCCGTCTACAACAGTGCGGGTGGTCCGGGGTGGTCCTGCACTCGCTCCGGTGTGCAGGTCACCTGCGCATCGCTGACATCGCTTGCGTATGGAGCTTCGTCATCTGCCAGCGTCAACCTGCTTGCGCCGGCTGCCCCTGGCCACACGCTCAATGCGACGGTGACTGCAAGCGCCAGCAGTTCGGATCCGAACCAGGCCAACAACGTATCGACCCAGAGCACCCAGGTCAGCGGCACGCCGGCATCGGCCGATCTGGCGATCTCCATGACGGACGCCTATGACCCGGTGGTGGCCTCTACGGCCTACGCATACACCATCACCGTAGAGAATCTGGGTCCATCGACAGCGGCCAATGCGGAGGTGACCTACACCCTGCCCGGCCCGCTCACCTATGTGGGCACGTCTGCACCTGGCTGGACCTGTTCGCTGACCAATCGCACGCTCAAGTGTCTGCGCGGGAATCTGCCGGCAGGCACCAGCTCACAGATCGTCGTTTCTGTCACGGCGCCGGGCACGTCGACCACGCTGACCAATTCCGTCTCGGTCAGTGCGATCACCCCGGATGAGGTGGGCGCCAACAACACCGACACCGAAAGCACCCAAATCGTCACGCAATCGCAGTCGGCAGATCTGGCAGTAGGTGTGACCAATCCCGGGCCGCAGGCCGGGGGTGCGCAGTACAGCTATCTAGTCGGGGTGAGCAATAACGGTCCGATGGGCACCACGGCTGTTGAGGCCACCTTCGCCCTACCCACGGGCGCGGCCTACAACGGCGCCTCGGGTGCTGGCTGGAGCTGCCTGCCGGGAGCAGGTTCGGTGACGTGCACCCGCGCAAATCTGGCAAATGGTGCCAGCGCGCCGCTGACGATCCAGGTCACCGCGCCATCGACAGCAGGGGTCGCGGTCTTCACCGCCAACGTCCGCAGTGCACGGGGCGACGCCAACCTGCAAAACAACACATCGAGCGTGACTCACCAGATCAACAAGCCAGGGTGGGAGCCGCCGTTGTTTGAGGATGGGTTTGAGCAGTATCAGGTTTTCAGAAACGGGTACGAAGTTGAGGCTGATGAGGCTGATTGATTAGGGGCAGTCGCGGTGGCGGTTGCCTGATGCAATTTGATGCTTTGTTTATCTTGGAGTGGACATGAAAAGTTCAACAGGGAAGGTTGTGGGGGCGCTGCTGGCCCTATTGATTGGTTCAGGGGGCTTGCAAGAAGCAAGAGCGCAGGAATACGTTGATCTGGATAGATGTGTTAACGGTGTCGCCGGTGACGATCCTCGCTATTGTGATGAAGGTACGGAGGCCATTCCTGCCTGTACTAATCTGCAAGAGGTATGGCTCCCGAGTGTTCCAACTGTGCGGATTAATGAGGAGACGGGTGAAGAGTTTGAGGAGGCCCGCTGGAGGTTTGGATTCAGAAATCCAACATCCCAAGCCTGCCGATTCAGGCTTGTAGAGCATGCTCCGGTTCGGGTGCTCCCCTCTCCTGGCATTGAGAATAATGCTGATGAGCGGGCATTTACTGGCAATTACAATTATGAGTACAGTTTCCTTGCCCCAATGGGTGGACAGGGCGGTATGTCTTACCGCCCAGGATATGTTGGATTGAACTCCGCTCAGTCAGATGGTGGCTATGTTCGTGATGTGCTGGGGGAGGAAATGTTTTACTACAAGCCCCCGCATGGACTGGACAGCCCGGGCCACACCACTACTGGTGTAATTCAGCCGAATGCAACGGCTACATGGACTGTGGGAGCTGCTCAATATGCGCCTGTCCCGCAAGGTTCACCTCTTGTTCTCACTGATGATTGGAGATCGAAAGGCTGGTTTGTTGGACAAGGCGGCAGTTGGGCAGGTTGTATGCGGTTTGCGGTTGAGGGTGTTCGGCTAGTTAGAACGAATACCAACCGCTGGGTATATCTTTCGGCTCTTCAGGCTCAGCACCCGAGTGGTCTGATCCTTAACGCCTGCCTCGGTGGGCAGGGTTCTTCTGGCCCTGCTGATCTGCGAATCGTCAAGTCCGGTCCGGATGCCGTCCAGCTCAACACCAATCACAACTATGTGATCCACGTGACCAACACTGGTGGCAGCTCCGCGACCAATCTTGTGCTCGAAGACACCTTGCCGGAAGGCGTTCGTTTCCAGAGCTTCCTGGCCACCGGCAATTTCACCTGTAGCAACTCGCTTGTGGGCACTCGGGATCGCCTGACCTGCACGCGCCCTAACCTGTTGCCAACGCGCCTGGACTCGATCAACGTCAATGTGCGGTTTGAGCCAACCGGGACATTCCCCATCTTTGTGACGAACACCGCATCGGTTGTGGCAGATGGCATTCCCCCCAGAAGTTCGTCTGCAACTACCACCGTTCGTGGTCCGGCCGATCTGACCTTCGTCAAGACCGGTCCCGACACCGTGGTCACGGGTAGCAACATCACCTGGACGATCCAGGGTACCAATGCTGGTCCCGACAGTGGTCGTGGGATTTAC
>CAYRJS010000086.1:0-1581 GCA_964424535.1 uncultured Aquimonas sp. | reverse complement strand
GACACCCTGCCGCTGGGCACGACCTATGTTTCGGCAAGCGGAAGCGGTTGGTCATGCAGTTTGATCAATCCCCCCCGCAATGTGCGATGCACGCGAGCCACGAATTACGAGGCACCAATTGGCCCATTGTCGCCGATCACGATCACGGCCAATGTCACCGCTGCCCCAGGTTCCACCCTCCGAAACGTCTGTACAGCTTCCTCGCAGGTTGATCCAACGCCGCAAAACCCGGACTGCGAATGGACCACTACGGTGGTCGCACAAAGCGCGGATCTGTCCTTCCAGAAATCCGGTCCTGCAACGATCGCCGCAGGTGGCGCCATCACCTGGAACATCACTGGCAACAATGCCGGCCCTGCGGTGGCTGAGAACGTCCAGGTAGTCGATACGGTGCCCGCTGGCGTGACCAACATCGCCGCGACTGGTACAGGCTGGGCCTGTGCAGTAGCCGGGTCGGTTGTGACCTGTGATCGTGCCATCGCGTCCGTGGGAACGATTCCACCGATCACGATCTCCGGCACGGCACCAACCACGCCCGGTCCGATCACAAATACCTGTACGGCTTCGTCTTCCACGATCGACCCGACGCCCACAAATCCGGCCTGCACCACGACCACTGAGGTCACGCAGGAGGCTGACCTTGAGGTATTTAAGACCGCTCCGTCTTCGGTGATGGCCGAAGCGACCTTCACCTACCAGATCCGTGCCCGCAACAATGGGCCGAATCCGGCGCTAAACGCTCAGATCGTGGATACGCTGCCTGCCGGAGTCACCTACCAAGGCCATTCTCAGGACAATGGCTGGTCATGTGCCATGGCGGGTCAGACGCTGACCTGCAATCGTGCAAGTATTCCGCCGACACCGACCAATCAGCAAACATCAGCAGCTGCCTGGGTGCAGGTAAGGGCGCCTGAGCTGCCGACGACCCTGACCAACACGGCAACCATCAGCTCCAACACGACCGACCCGGTGCTCGCGAACAACAGCAGCACCGTCCAGACCGTGGTGAATGCCACTGCCGGCCTGTCGATCGCCAAGACCGACAGTGCAGATCCGGTTTATTCCGGTCAGGCGTTCCAGTATTTCCTGGACGTAACCAACGTCGGGCCTTCGGCTGCAACCAATGTCACTGTCACCGATCAGATTCCGGCTGAATTGACCGTGCTCTCCGCCACTGGTCCAGGTTGGACGTGCATGGTTGCCGCGAACCTCGCGACCTGTACGCATCAGTCCACACTTGCTGTGGCTGAAGAGTCACGGATCACCGTGGATGTTGTCGCGGGCGTGGTCAACACCGATACCGTGATTACCAACACCGCATCGGTTGAAAGCGACGAAGAAGACAGTTATCCGGCTGACAACGTGGCGCAAGAGCAGACCACGATCTTGCCGGCTGCCGATCTACGGGTGATCAAGAACGTCGATAACATGACGCCGCGAGTAGGCGAGACGGTCGTCTTTACCGTTGCTGTTCGCAATGGTGGGCCTTCCGCCGCTACCGGCGTTCGGGTCAGCGAGCAGCTTCCAACCGGCTATCAGTTTGTGTCGGCCAATCCCAGCCAGGGCACCTACAACCCGTTC
>CAYRJS010000085.1:0-10027 GCA_964424535.1 uncultured Aquimonas sp. | reverse complement strand
GCCAAGCCGGCTGAAATCCAGGAAAAGATGATCAGTGGCAAGATCAACAAGATCCTCTCGGAAATCAGCCTGACCGGTCAGCCGTACGTGCTCGACAACAACATCAGCGTGGCCCAGGCCCTGGCCAAGGAAAACGCCACGGTGCTGTCGTTCCAGCGTCTGGCTGTGGGCGAAGGCATCGAGAAGAAAGAAGATGATTTTGCCTCCGAGGTCATGAAGCAGGCAGGCCTGGCCTGAGCTTCCCTCTTGTACCAGTGACATCAAAAAAGCCGCGTTGATCGCGGCTTTTTTGTGTCCGGACGAAAACCGGGTCGAGATCACGACAATAAAGAGTGATGTGATTCACGTTTTTTTGAAAATTCCAGATAGGTTCATCTGCCTGTCAAACTGCTAAACTCCCAAGACCTGCGGGTTCACGATAAATCTGTCGTCGATGTCGAGATCATGATCGGCGCACCCTTGCCCACGATTCATGGCTCGCCCGCAATAACCAAAAGCCTCTGGGGAGACCCCTTGTTGTGAAAGCTCATTTTGCCAAACCCATTCTGCGGGCCACGCTGCTCGCTTGCCTGCTCGGCCCGCTCGCGGCCTGGGCCGGTGCTACCGATCATTACTGGCACGACACTGCCAGCCGCAGCCTGCCGGCCGAAGCACCGCAGCCAGCACAATTCCGCTCGCTCTCACTCGATAGCCAGCAGATGATGCTGTATCTGAAATCAGCCCATGCCGACGGCCAGGCCGCGCGGGTTTCAATCCCGCTGCCAGAAGGTGGCTTCACCGACTTCGACGTGGTCGATTCAGGCACGATGTCGTCAGAATTGCAGGCAAGAATGGCCGCGATGGGCTACGACATCCTCAGCCTCAAGGGCCGTGATGCCGATGGTCGCCGCATCCGTCTGGACGTCTCGCCGATCGGCTTCCAGGCCATGGTGTTTGATCCTGATGGCGTCTGGGTGATCCGCCCGGAAGCCTTTGACCCTGGCAACAATCAGTATCTGAGCTTCCGCCGCAACCAGTTGCAATTGCCGGCCGATTTCAGCTACATCGAGGACGCCATCGAGGATCACCTCGATCATGAACACACCCCCTCGCGTCCGGATGCCCCGAACACCGAGTCGGGAGCCATCATGCGTACCTACCGGGCCGCGGTAGCTGCCAACAACCGCTATATCACTGCCGTGGGCGGTGGTACGGCTGCTGGTGGCCAAGCAGCCGTCGTGGTCGCCATGAACCGGGTCAACGAGCTGTACAACTTCGACCTGTCGGTACAACTGGAACTGATACCCGACAACATCGACCTGATGTTCCCCAATGCCAGTTCCGATCCGTTTTCGGCCAACAGTTCCGGGATCCTCAGCTCCATCACCGGGGTGATCAACGGCATCGTCGGTTCGGCCAACTATGATATCGGCCATGCCTTTACCACTGGCAGCGGCGGTGTCGCCTATCTGCGTGCGGTGTGTGGTGGCAACAAGGGTGGCGGTACTACCGGCTTGCCCAACCCCATCGGGGACGCCTTCTATATCGACTTCGTCTCCCATGAGATGGGTCACCAGTTCGGTGGCAACCATCCGTTCAACGGCTCCCTGGGCAACTGCTCCGGCCAAAACCGCAATGGCAGCACGGCTTACGAGCCTGGCAGCGGCAATACCATCCAGAGCTATGCCGGCATTTGCGGGGCCGATGATTTGCAGCCCCATTCCGACCCGTATTTCCACGCCATCAGCCTGCAGGAAATCAACAACTTCATCAACAACAACGGCACCGGCGGCTCCTGCGGTGACAAGGTCAACAACCCGAACCAGATGCCGGTCATCGATCCTGCCAGCATGCCCCCGGCCGGGAAAACGATTCCCGCACGCACGCCTTTCCTGCTGTCGGCCAGCGCCTCCGATCCTGACGGGGATACACCTTTGTATACCTGGGAAGAATGGGATCTGGGTCCGCAAGCGCCATTGACCGCCGGCGACAATGGCTCCAGCCCGATCTTCCGTTCCTGGCCACCTACACCGGTAGCTACCCGTTCGTTCCCCTCGATGTCGACAGTCCTGGGTGGCCCGGCCATCAAGGGCGAGACCATGCCCACGACCAGCCGCGAGCTCAAGTTCCGCCTGACCGTGCGTGATCGTGATGATGGCTTGCACGGCATGGGTCGAAACCAGAGTGCAGACTATTCGGTGCAGGTCAGCAACAGCGCCGGTCCGTTCAAAGTCACCGGCCCGTCGGCCGGCACGACCTGGTACGGCGGCGGTCCTGGCACGGTCACCTGGGACGTGGCCAACACCAATGTTGCTCCGGTCAACTGTGCCAACGTCGATGTTCTGGTTTCTGTCGACAACGGCAACACCTTTGACCTGGTGGCCGCGTCCAGCGTGCCCAATACCGGTAGCGCCACGGTCACCGTGCCACCAGTAACTGCTATTCACACCAACACGGCCCGTGTCGCAGTGATCTGTTCGGACAACGTGTTTTTCAACGTCTCGCCAGCCAACTTCACCATCATGCCTGGTGGGGATATGTATGAAGTCAGCGGCACCGTCTCTGGCCTCAATGGCAGCGGCCTGGTCCTGCGCCTGAACGGCGGTAGCGACTTGCCGATCACGACCGATGGTCCGTTCAACTTCGACACTCCGTTGCTCGATGAGATGGCTTACCAGGTCACCGTGGCCTCGCAGCCTGTCAGCCCTTTCCAGGAATGCACCGTCACCAATGGCAGCGGCACCATCGACGAAGCTGATGTCACCGATGTCGAAGTCACCTGCGTGGATCTGCTGACCTACAACGTGGGCGGTACCATCAGTGGCCTGACCAACAACGGGCTCAAGCTGAGCTTGAACAATGGCGAGCAGACCCTGAGTGTGCCCGCCAACGCGACCGACTTCATCTTCCCGTATGGTCTGCTCGACCACAGCACGTACTCGGTCCTTATCCTGACCCAGCCGGGTGGCCAGACCTGTTCGATCAACCAGAACAGCGGCACCCTCAATGGTGCGGACGTGAACAATATCAGCCTGGCCTGTACCGACAATCCGATCACCCCGTTCATGGTGGGTGGCCGTGTCAGTGGCCTGACTTCGCCGGGCCTGGTGCTGCAGCTCAATGGCGGCCTGACCCTGACTGTCAACAACAATGGCCTGTACAACTTCTACCCGGGCGTCAACAGCGGTGATGACTACGAAATCGCCGTGCTGACTCAGCCCGCTGGTCAGATTTGCACCGTGGCCAACGCCACCGGCACCGTGGGCTATGAGAACGTGTCCAACGTCGATGTGGCCTGTGAAGCCGAGCCGGAACTGCCGGTACAGATCTTCGCCGATGAGTTCGAAGGGGATCCTGTCACACTACCGGATACCTGTTCGCCATTGCAGTTGTTCGAAGACGCGAGCTTCGAGGCTACCGACGACAGCACTTGGGAAAACCCGTACTGGGATGCCGATGATGACTTGGGTGGTACCCCGTTCTGCGATGAAAGCTGTGATGATGACGCTGAACTTGTGGCCCGTACCGGCACCTGGTTCGTCTGGTTCGGTGGTTGGGCCGAAGAAAACTATGCCACCCTGAGCCAGTCCGTGGTGTTCCCGGCTGGTCAGTCGCGTTGGCTCAACTACTGGGGCATCAACTACATCGGCGGTGACCCCAATGCTTCGCTGACCCTCAAGATCGACGGCACTGCCGTGACCACGATCACACCTGACATTGATGACGGTTTCTGGTCCTTGCACAGCATCGAGATTCCGGCCCAATATCTGGACGGCAACAGTCATGAAGTTCTGTTTGACTGGGCTACGCCAGCGCAAAACTTTGAAAATGCCGGTTTCCTGTTTGATGACGTGACCCTGGACTGCGAAGCCGCCCGGCCTGCCGGCACGGCGCCGCGTTCCGGCAATGCTGCCGGCAAGATCCCCCTGCGTCGCACGGCTCGCCACTGAAGCGTCTCTCAGGGCAATACCCACAAGGGCCTCCATCTGGAGGCCCTTGTTTTTTGCAAGATGTTGGAGTGATCGCGCTATGGGGGCCGACATTGCCAGGCGTTGAAGAAAGCGCCCGACACGCAGTCCTGATCCCGGTTATCTTGTGTCTTTATCGATCATCCCGGGTTCCGCCTACCACCCCGCGCCGTGAGGAACCCACTTCGTTGCCGGCTTTCCATTCTTCCCAACCCGGCTCGGCAGCCATGAAGGCCTCGATCGCCACCGCGTCAGCGCGCAGATGCCGGTCGTGCTTCAGGTAGTGCCGCGTCTCGCGCACGATCAGGCCCGATAGAGCCAGGATACCGATCAGGTTGGGCAGTGCCATCAGGCCATTCATGATGTCCGAGAAGGTCCACACCACGGTCAGCTCTGCCGTGGCACCGACATAGACGATCAACGAGAACAGCACCCGATACGGCATCACCCAGCGCCTGCCGAACAGGCGCTCGACATTGCGCTCACCGTAATAGGACCAGCCCAGCAGGGTGGAAAAGGCAAACAACAGCAAGGCAATGGTCACCACCCACGGCCCCCAGGTCGCCCCCAGACCGTGGGCAAAGGCGGCACCGGTCATCAAGGCCGCGCTGATCTGCTGGCCAGTTGCCGGATCGACTTCATGCCAGGCTCCGGTGGTGATGATCACCAGGCCGGTAAAGCTGACCACGATCAAGGTATCGATGAAGGTCTGGGTCATCGACACCAAACCTTGCCGCACCGGGTGTGAAGTCTGCGCTGCAGCGGCGGCCATGGCTGCCGAACCCAGGCCGGATTCGTTCGAGAACAGCCCGCGAGCCACGCCAAACTGGATCACCATGATGATGGCCGAGCCAGTAAAGCCGCCAACCGCCGAAGTGCCGGTAAACGCTTCGGTAAATACCCGCATCAGCGCCCCCGGAACTTCACCGATATTGAGCAGCAGGACGAACAGGCCCGCCGCGACATAGAACACGATCATCACCGGCACCAGGGCTGCGGTGACCCGACCGATCGACTTGATGCCGCCGACCAGCACGGCCAGAGTCAGCACTGTCAGTATCACCCCCGTCAACCAGATCGGCACCGACCAGCTCGCCTCGACATTGGCGGCAATGGCATTGGCCTGGGTCATGTTGCCGATGCCAAAACAGGCAATCACGGTGAAGATGGCAAACGAGATCCCCAGCACCTTGCCGATCGGCCCCTTGATGCCGCGTTCAAGGTAATACTGCGGGCCACCGGATTTTTCCCCGGCTTCATCGGTGCCACGAAACCGTACCGCCAGGAAGGCTTCGGAATACTTGGTGGCCATGCCCAGCAGGCCTGTCATCCACATCCAGAACAAGGCTCCCGGCCCACCGATGGCAATAGCCGTGGCGACGCCCACGATGTTGCCGGTGCCGACCGTTGCCGCCAGAGCCGTGGTCAAGGCCTGGTATTGGGAAATATCGCCTTCCGAACCGACGTCGTGGCGTTGAAAAAGGCCCAGACGCAAGGCCGCACCCAGCTTGAAAAACTGCAGACCACCCAGGCGAACAGTCAGGTACAGGCCTGCACCCAGCAACAGGGGAATCAGCAGAAAAGGACCCCAGATGAAACCATCCAGGGTGTCGAGAAATGCATTCAAACCATCCATGCGCTGCGCCTTGAACAAATGACCCGCGATTTTTGCACACCTGACCCTTTGTTGCCGGCCATGCCCGTGTGCCGGCTCGGCTATGATTCGGTGATGTCCCGTCTGGAGGCTCGCCGCATGCCATCACGCAAAACCGTTTCCATCGCCGTGTTGATGTTCGCCACCCTGGTGCTGGCTGCCTGCAGCAGTGGTCCGCCACGGCGAATCTACGCGCCCACCGCCAGCATCCAGCAACTCACCGTGCAAGCTGATGGCCAATGGTTGTTGCAGGTGCGCGTGCAGAGTTTCAGCAATGTGCCGCATACGGTGACCAGCCTCGATGCGGTCCTGCGCATCGACGGCATCGAAGCCGCCAGCGTGCGCGTGACTCCCGCTGTCGCAATCGGACCGCAAAGCGCCGAGATCGAGGAGCTGCACATCAATCCCGGTGCGGAAGCTGCAACACGTGTCAACGCAGCTCTGGAAACCGGACGGCGGGTGGATTACCACCTGTCCGGGACCCTGGTCAGCAGTGATCCGCAAAAGCGCACCGACACCTTCACATTCGACGGCCAACTGTGGCCCGCGCCAGGTTTGGCAGGAGTCCTGCGTTAAGTACCACGCCAAGCCACACCCATCTTCTTCCCATCGTTTTGAGCACGCACCATGAATACCTATACTGCGCCCTTGGCCGATCTGCATTTTGTCCTGTATGACCTGCTGGATCTGCCAGGCTTGTTCACCACCCTGCCCGGCTGCGAACACGTCAATCGGGATTTGCTCGACGCCGTGCTTGAAGAAGGTGCCCGCTTCACCGAGCAGGTACTGGCTCCCTTGTACCAATCCGGTGATGCCGAAGGTTGTCATTTCGACCCTGCCAGCGCACAGGTGAAAACCCCGCAAGGCTTCAAACAGGCTTACTCGCAGTGGGTGGAAAACGGCTGGAACGGCCTGACCGTACCGGAAGAAATGGGCGGCCAGGCCCTGCCGGAAGTGGTCGGTTCGGTCATCAAGGAACTGGTCGATGCCGCCAATCTGTCCTGGGGCAACTACCCCCTGCTCGCTCACGGCGCCATTGAAGCACTGCTGCACCACGGCGAGGAATGGCAGCACGAGGTGTTCCTGCGCCCGATCGTGGCCGGCAAGGACACCGCCACCATGTGCCTGACCGAAGCCCATTGCGGTTCCGACCTGGGTCTGCTTCGAACCCGGGCCGAACCCCAGGCCGATGGCAGTTACGCCGTTACCGGCACCAAGATCTTCATCACCGGCGGCGAGCACGACCTCACCGACAACATCACCCATCTGGTGCTGGCCCGTTTGCCGGATGCGCCTGCCGGCAGCAAGGGCATTTCCCTGTTCATCGTGCCCAAGATCCGCACCGCCCGCGACGGCACTGTCGGCGAGCGTAATGCCGTGCGCTGTGGTGGCATCGAGCACAAGATGGGGCTGCATGCTTCGGCCACCTGCGTGATGCATTTCGACGGCGCCCAGGGCTGGTTGCTGGGCCAACCACACCGCGGCCTGGCCGCCATGTTCACCATGATGAATGCAGCTCGCCTGGGTGTTGGCCTGCAAGGCCTGGGCCTGCTTGAGCGCGCCTACCAGAACGCCCGCAACTACGCCCGCGAACGCCTGCAGATGCGCTCGCTGTCAGGACCGAAGCAACCCGATCAGATTGCCGATCCGATCATCGTGCACCCGGATGTGCGGCGCATGCTTTTGACCTGCAAGGCCTTGATCGAAGGCGGCAGAGCCATGGCCCTGCATGGGTCCAGCCTGCTCGATGTCATCACCCGCAGCCCGGATGCCGAGCAGCGCCAGCAGGCTGATGAGCTGTTGTCCTTCCTGACTCCCATCATCAAGGCCTGCCTCACCGAATGGGCCGTGGAAGGAGTCAACCTTGCCCTGCAATGCTTTGGTGGCCACGGCTATATCCGCGAGCACGGCATGGAGCAACTGGCGCGTGATGTTCGCATCACCACCATCTACGAAGGCACCACCGGCATCCAGGCCCTCGATCTTCTGGGTCGCAAGACCCTGCACACCCAGGGCGTCGGCCTAAAACACTTTTTGACCCTGATCGTGAAGTTCTGCAGCGCCGAAACCCAGAACCCGGCCCTGACCGAATTCATCGCACCCCTGGCCAAGGCCGCCCAGGACTGGCAGCAACTGACCCTGGAACTGGGCCGGCGCTGCGGCGAAAATCCCGAAGAACTGGGCGCGGCTTCGGTCGATTACCTGTTTTATTCCGGCTATATCGTGCTCGCCTATTGGTGGGCCCGCAGTGTTGCCGCGGCCGACCGCAGCGACCAGCCCGATGCCTTCAAGCAGGCCAAACGCGCCACCGCCCGCTTCTATTTCCAGCGCATCCTGCCCCGTACCCACAGCCACGCCGCTGCCCTGCTCAGTGGTGCCGACAACTTGATGGCACTGGCAGAAAAGGACTTTTGATCCGTCGATTCGGCTCGATCAGGTTTCATCTTCACCACCATACAGGCGCTTGCGCGGCACGCCGCTGATCTCGGCGGCCAGACGCGCCGCCTGCGAGGGTGATAAATGCTCGCGCAAGAGTGCATAGCTGCGCCTTCCCAGGGCCAGGGCGGCGCCGGCATCGGCTTCCGGGGCGCCTTCCAGCACCAGCACGAATTCACCCCGCTGCTGATCCGGATCGGTCTGCACCTGTTGGTGGATTTGCTCCAGGCTGCCATCGAGCACGGTCTCGAACTGCTTGGTCAGCTCGCGCGCCAGCACCAGCCGTCGCTCCGGCCCGAACGCCGCCACGGCATCGGCCAGCATGGCCACGATGCGATGGCTGGATTCATACAGGATCAGGCTGCGTGACTCACCCGCCAGGGCTTGCAGGCGCTCGCGCCGGGCGCTGGGTTTGCTCGGCAAGAAACCTTCAAAGACGAAGCGATCACTGGCAATACCCGCCACCGACAAGGCCGCAATCGCGGCGCAGGCACCGGGTACTGGTGAAACCCGGATACCGGCGGCCCGCACTGCCCGCACCAGGCGAAAACCCGGGTCGGATACCAGGGGCGTGCCCGCATCCGAGACCAGGGCGATATCTTCGCCAGCCTGCAGCCGCGCCACCAGAGCTCCGGATTGCTCGGCTTCGTTATGGTCATGCAGGGCCAGCAAACGCGCCGTCACGCCAAAGGCGGCCAGCAACTGGCGGGTGTGGCGGGTGTCCTCGGCAGCGATCACATCGACTACGCGCAAAACCTCCAGAGCGCGCGGCGACAAGTCACCCAGGTTGCCGATCGGCGTGGCGACCACGTACAGGCAACCGGGTGACGCGCTGGCCATGGATCAATCAGCCTTGGTCGGCTTCCTGAGCCGGGGCTTCGGTCTCGTGGCCGTGTCCATCCGGACCATGGGCGTGGCCGTGGGCGATCTCGTCCTCGGTGGCATCGCGCACGGCTTCGATATCCACTTCAAAGCGCAGGGTCTTGCCGGCCATCGGGTGGTTGAAGTCCACATCCACCACGCTCATGCCAACCTTGATCACCTTCAGCGGGCGCGAACCTTGCTGGGTCTGCGCCATCAGCATCTGCCCCGGCACCAGCCTGGTCTTGCCGAAATGCTTTTTCGGCACCCGCTGCAACAAGGCCTGCTGATGCGGGCCGTAACCCTCTTCCGGCTCCACCGTGACCTCGACATGGTCGCCAGCCGCCTTGCCGTCCAGAGCCTTTTCCAGACCCGGGCTGCTGTTGCCGGCGCCGTCCCGGATGGTCAGTGGCTCGCGAGCGCGCGAGGTTTCCGCCTGGTCGCCATTGGCTTCAAAGACGGTGTAATGAAAGGTCACGACCTTGTTTTTTTCGATATTCATGGGCAATGGAAAGAAAATGAGGGCAAAAGCAAGCCGCACAGGATAGCGGGTAATGCCCGGCAAGGCACGCAAAACCTTGTACCACAGCCCAATTCGTGGCGTGAGCCTTGATGCCAAGACCCACCTGAATCCCTGTAGCTGAATCAGCCCCCGGTGCCACTTCGGCGCATCCCGGCTAGACTGCAGATAGAAAAGGCCTGAACTTGTCTTCGCTGGGACAACGACCCGTCCAGACGCTTGTCAGATCTGTCAGCCATCATCAGAGGTATATCCATGAAATCGCGTGCCGCCGTCGCCTTCGCCCCGGGTGAACCCTTGAAAATCGTCGAGATCGACGTCGCTCCGCCGAAAAAGGGCGAGGTTCTGATCCGCATCACCCATACCGGGGTGTGCCATACCGATGCCTTCACCTTGTCCGGCGATGATCCGGAGGGCGTATTCCCCTGCGTGCTCGGGCACGAGGGTTCGGGCATCGTGGTCGAAGTGGGCGAAGGCGTGACCAGCGTCAAACCCGGTGACCATGTGATCCCGCTGTATACCGCCGAATGTGGTGAGTGCCTGTTCTGCAAATCCGGCAAGACCAACCTGTGCGTGGCCGTGCGCGCCACCCAGGGCAAGGGCGTGATG
>CAYRJS010000084.1:0-10043 GCA_964424535.1 uncultured Aquimonas sp. | reverse complement strand
GCACGCTTCGCAGAAGCATCGGTCAATCCCCTTGGAACAATGGCGCGAAGGGTAGGGCGGCGCATGGTGTCGCGTCCACAACCAAAGCCGGCAACGTCTGTGCCATGTGACAATCCGGAGCATGAACGCCGTAGAGATAGAACAGGCCATATCCGAACTGGCCGAACAGCCTTTCGCGCCGGATGACTTCCCGTACCACTTCCTGGCGGCCTTCGGACACAAGCAAACCACGCTGAAACGTCTGCGCAGCGGCAACGCCAACAGTTCCGACGTGCCCGGTGGCGTGTTGCTGCGCAACCACCTGCATCTTGTCGTGGCGCAGCCGGGCGAAGTCGGCAACGCGATGAACGCGCTGCGCGGCAGCACCGCCAATGCGCGCGGCAAACCCAAGTACCTGCTCGCCACCGACGGCGAAACCCTGGAGGCCGAAGACCTCGCCAGCGGCGAAACCCTCGCTTGCGACTACCCGGATTTCCCCAACCACTTCGGGTTCTTCCTGCCGCTGGCCGGCATCTCCACCATCAAGGAGATCCGCGACAACCCCATCGACGTGCGCGCCACCGGGCGCCTGAACAAGCTCTACGTCGAACTGCTGCGCGAAAACCCGGACTGGGCCAGCGATGCCCGCCGCGCCGACATGAACCACTTCATGGCGCGCCTCATCTTCTGCTTCTTCGCCGAAGACACCGGCATCTTCCACGGCGAAAGCCTGTTCACCCGCACCATCGAGCAGATGACGCAACGCGATGGCGGCAACGTGCATGAAGTGATGGCCGAGATCTTCCGCGCCATGGACATCCGCGCCAGCGAACGCGCCAACGCCCAGCCGCGCCTGCCCAACTGGGCCAACGGTTTTCCCTACGTCAATGGCGAACTGTTCTCCGGCAGCACCCGGGTTCCGCGCTTCACCCGCATGGCCCGCACCTACCTGCTGCACGCAGGCGGCCTCAACTGGCGGCAGATCAATCCCGACATCTTCGGCAGCATGATCCAGGCCGTGGCCGATGATGAGGAACGCGGCGCGCTCGGCATGCACTACACCAGCGTGCCGAACATCCTCAAAGTGCTGAACCCGCTGTTTCTCGACGACCTGCACGCCCAGCTCGAAGCCGCCGCCGACAACAAACAGAAGCTGCTCAACCTGCGCCGCCGCTTGGCCCGCATCCGCGTCTTCGACCCGGCCTGCGGCAGCGGCAACTTCCTCGTCATCGCCTACAAGCAGATGCGCGCCATCGAAGCGGCCATCAACGAACGCCGTGGAGAACGCGAGCGCCGCAGCGAGATTCCACTGACCAATTTCCGCGGCATCGAACTGCGACATTTTCCCGCCGAAATCGCGCGCCTGGCCCTCATCATTGCCGAGTTCCAGTGCGACGAACTCTATCGCGGCCAACGCGAAGCCCTGGCCGAGTTCCTGCCGCTCTCGAAGGAAAACTGGATCGTCTGCGGCAACGCGCTGCGGCTGGATTGGCTGGGCGTCTGCCCGCCGACGGGCACCGGCGTGAAGCTGACGGCCGATGACTTGTTCAAGACGCCGCTGGACCAGACCGAGATTGACTTTGCGAACGAAGGCGGGGAAACATATATCTGCGGCAATCCGCCGTATCTGGGTTCGACTTGGCAGACGGCAGAACAAAAGTCCGAGTTGCAGACCATTTTCGCCGGGCGCACGAAAAACTGGAAATCGCTGGACTATGTGGCAGGTTGGTTCATGAAAGCCGCCGACTACGGCCTACATACTCAATCGACAGCCGCATTTGTTTCCACCAACTCCATTTGCCAGGGCGCACAAGTTCCAATTCTTTGGCCACTTCTTTTCGGCAGTGGTCATCATATTGCCTTTGGTCATACTTCGTTCAAATGGGCCAACCTCGCCAGCTACAATGCGGGCGTCACGGTGGTGATTGTTGCGATCAGTAACCATGCGTCCAAACTGCGGCGACTTTTCTCCATTGCCGATGATGGCTCAACCACCGAGAAGCAAGCAGAATTCATCAACGCCTATCTTGTGCCGGGGCAAGATGTCATCGTTTCTCCACTGTCAAAGCCGGTAGATGGTCGAGGGTTGATGGAATGGGGCAATAAGCCGACTGATGGCGGGAACCTTCTCCTCACTTCGGATGAGCGAAACGCTATCCTGCACGAATCGCCAGAAGCGGTGCGATTCATCAGGCGTTTCCTTGGCGCCCAGGAGTTCGTTCGCGGCGAGCAGCGTTACTGCCTGTGGGTCGAGGACGCTGACCGCGCCGAGGCAGAAGCTTCTCCCGAAATAAAGCGGAGAATTGATGCTGTCGCGAAGATGCGTGCCGAGAGCAAGGCGGCGGAAACCCGGCCTGCGGCGGCTTTCCCGCATCGGTTCCGACAAATCCAGTCAACCGCAAAAAACTACTCCCTTGTAATAGCTCGGGTCAGTTCTGAAAATCGCGAATATTTGCCAATAGGCTTGAAAGACAGTCGAACGATCATTGGCGACCGCAACTTCGCCCTCTACGACGCCCCACTCTGGAATCTCGCCCTCATCGCCTCGCGCCTGCACTGGGTCTGGATCGGCGCGGTCTGCGTTCGGTTGGAGATGCGCTTCTCGTACTCCAACACCCTCGGCTGGAACACCTTCCCCGTCCCCGCACTCACCGAGCAGGACAAGGCCGATCTGACCGCCTGCGCCGAAAACATCCTGCTCGCCCGCGAAGCCCACTTCCCCGCCACCATCGCCGACCTCTACGCCCCCGACGCGATGCCCGACAACCTCCGCGCCGCCCACGAAGCCAACGACGAAACCCTCGAACGCATCTACATCGGTCGCAAGTTCAAGAACGACACCGAACGCCTGGAAAAACTCTTCGACCTCTACACCCGCATGACAGCTGAGGCCGCTGGCACCATGCCCGCGAAGAAGGCCGGAAGGAAAAAGGCATGATCGACTACCTGGGCATCCTCAACACCCTCGACGAAAGCGAACGGCTGGAGGCCAAGCGGGGCAGCGAGATCGGCCCGTCCATACTGGAAACCATCTGCGCCTACGCCAACGAGCCTGGCTTGCAGGGCGGTACGTTGTTGCTTGGCATCGCACGCGATGAAAGCGACTTGTTTTCCAGTTACGTGGTGGAAGGCGTGGAGCAGCCCGATTCGCTGAGCGCAAGTCTCGCCACGCAGTGCCGCGAGCAGTTCAATCTTCCCGTCCGCGTGCAGATTGCCAACGAACAGATCAGCGGGAAGACGGTATTGGTCGTCACCGTGCCCGAGGCACAACCGGGCGACAAGCCGGTTTTCATCAAGTCGCGAGGCCTGCCAAAGGGAGCATTTCGCCGTGTGGGCAGCACCGATCAGCAATGCACCGAGGACGATTTGCTCGCGCTGTATCAGGGCCGGCAGGTCGAAAGCTACGACTACACCGTTTTGCCCGATGCCTTGCTGGCCGATCTTGCGCCGGAGGCCATCGACGACTACCGCAAAGTGCGCGCCGATGCCAATGCGGATGCGGAGGAATTGCGCTGGAGCGATGAAGACCTGCTTGAATCGCTCGGCTGCATCCGCCGAGGCAACAGTGGATCGCTGGTTCCAACCGTGGCGGGCCTGTTGCTGTTCGGCAAGCCGCAGGCGCTGCGCCGTGTGTTCCCGATGACCCGTGTGGATTACATCCGTGTCCCCGGCAAGGAATGGGTCCCCGACCCGGAACGCCGCTTCGATTCGCTGGAAATCCGCGATTATCTGTTCCGCGCCATCCGCCGTGCATTGGCAACCGTGCTGGATGACTTGCCGAAAGCCTTCGGTTTGGCCGAGGGCGACGCACAACGCACAGACAAGCCGCTCATCCCGCAGCGTGTCTTGCGCGAAGGCATCGTCAATGCGCTGATGCATCGCAACTACCGCACACATGCACCCATCCAGATCATTCGCTATTCCAATCGCATCGAAATCCGTAATCCGGGCCACTCGCTGAAGTCGCCGGAACACTTGGGCGAACCGGGGTCGGTGCCGCGCAATCCGCGTATCGCCGCCGTGTTGCTGGACACGCGCTTTGCCGAAACCAAGGGCAGCGGTATCCGCGTGATGCGCGAGATGATGGTAGAAGCCGGACTGGAGCCGCCCTTGTTCGAGTCCATGCGCGGCAACGACAGCTTCGTGGCTCGGTACTTCTTCCAGCATTTCCTGAGTGAAGAAGCAATCCAGTGGCTTAGCCGTTTCCGAGGCTTGCACCTGACCGATGAGGAAGCCCGTGCCTTGGTCGCCGTACGCGAGCAAGGTGCCATCGACAACGCCATGTACCGTGAGTTGAACCGAGTGGACACGCTGGGCGCGAGCCAGTCTTTGCGCCGCCTGCGCGATGCCGGCCTGCTGGAGCAGAAGGGGCGTGGCTCCAGCACCTACTATCTGCCGACTGAAAGGTTGCTAGGTAGTGACGAGGATTCCGCCTTGTCTAGCAACCCCGATGAGACTTATCTAGCAACCTCTGCGGCCTTGTCTAGCAACCCCTCGGCCTTGTCTAGCAACCTTGTCGCCTTGTCCGGCAACTCCCATTGGCTGTCGCTGCCAGCAAAATTGCAGGAGCTGCTGGTGAACCTGGGTCAACGGGCGGCACCCGACAAGGTTCGCGAGGCCATCATCCATTTGTGCCAGCACCGCTCGTGGCAGGCATCCGAGTTGGCGGCACTGCTCGATCGCAGCCCCATTTATCTTGGAACCCAATACCTGCGCCCGCTGGTCAGCGCCGGGGTGCTTGCCTACACGATGCCGGATCAGCCGAACCATCCGCATCAGGCATACCGGGCGGTGGAGGGCACGGAGCGTGCCGAATGATCCCGCAGCCATCGAGGGAGCGTTCTACACGCTGTGCGATGGCGATCAGGTATGAGGCGTTATGCGCCGTTATGCGCCGTTATGCGCCGTTATGCGCCGTTATGCACCAGTGCAAGGATTTGATTCCAGAGTGGTGGGAGGCCCTTCCGTGCCTTGAGTCATTCCATAAAACTTCAATTAAAACAACGTGTTAACCCATTAATTCCTCATCAGGAAAGATTTGATCGGGATTTGATCCACCTGCCAAAGCCTTGCCCATGACCAACGAAATCACCCCTGCCGCTCCCTGCACCATTCCCTTGGTCTCCATCACCACTGCCCGCACCGGCGCGTCGGCCCAGGCCAACGAGCTGGGCATGCGGCCGATGCAGGCGCGGGCCTGGGCGATGCGGGGCGAGCAGTATCTTTTGATCAAATCGCCGCCGGCCTCGGGCAAGTCGCGCGCGTTGATGTTCATCGCGCTGGACAAGCTGCACAACCAGGGCGTGCGGCAGGCGATCATCGTGGTGCCGGAGCGTTCCATCGGTGGCAGTTTTGCCGATGAGCCGCTGAGCCAATTCGGTTTCCATTGGGATTGGGCGGTCGTGCCGCAATGGAACCTGTGCAACGCGCCGGGCATCGACGAGCCGCGTGTGGCGAAATCCAAGGTGGGTGCGGTGGGCGCGTTCCTGGCAAGTGCCGACAAAGTGCTGGTCTGCACCCATGCGACCTTCCGTTTCGCGGTGGATGAGTTGGGTGTGGAGGCGTTCGATGGGCGGCTGATCGCCATCGACGAGTTCCATCACGTTTCCGCCAACCCGGACAACAAGCTCGGCAGCCAGTTGGGCGCGTTCATCACGCGCGACAAGGTACACATGGTGGCGATGACCGGCTCCTACTTTCGCGGCGACAGCGAGGCGGTGCTTGCGCCTTCGGACGAGGCGAAGTTCCAGACCGTCACCTATACCTATTACGAGCAGCTCAACGGCTATCGCTGGCTCAAGTCGCTGGATATCGGTTACTTCTTCTACACCGGGCGCTATGTGGATGCGGTGGGCAAGGTGCTCGATCCTTCGCTCAAGACCATCGTGCACATTCCCAGCGTCAATTCGCGCGAATCCTTGCAGGACAAGGAGCGCGAGGTGAACGAGATCATGGAGACGGTGGGGACGTGGAAAGGCGTGGACCCGACGACGGGCTTCCATCTGATCGAAGGCAGGGACGGGCGCGTGCTGAAAGTGGCCGATCTGGTGGACGACAGCGATGCGGCCCGGCGCACGCGCGTGCTGGCGGCGCTGAAAGACCCTGCGCACAAGAACGATCGCGACCATGTGGACATCATCATCGCGCTGGGCATGGCAAAGGAAGGTTTCGACTGGATCTGGTGCGAGCATGCGCTGACCTGCGGTTACCGCAGCAGCCTGACCGAAATCGTGCAGATCATCGGGCGCGCCACGCGCGATGCGCCGGACAAGGAGCGGACGCGTTTCACCAACTTGATTGCCGAGCCGACGGCCGATCAATCCGCCGTGGCCGAGGCAGTCAACGACATGCTCAAGGCCATTTCCGCCAGCCTGCTGATGGAGCAGGTGCTGGCGCCACGCTATGAGTTCACCCCGAAGAATGCAGGGCCACGCGATGGCTTCGATTACGGGGAAGAAGGGTATGTGCCGGGCGGGAAAAACGTCGGCGTGAACCCCGCTACCGGCCAGGTGCATCTGGAGATCAACGGGCTGGTTGCACCGGCCACGCCGGAGGCCGTGCGCATCTGTCGCGAGGACTTGAACGAGGTGGTCACCAGCTTCCTTCAGGACAAGACGGTGTTGGAGCGTGGCTTGTTCGATCAGGAAAACACGCTGCCGGAAGAACTGACGCAGTTGCGCATGGGCAAGATCGTGCGCGAGCGCTACCCGGAATTGAGCACCGACGATCAGGAAGCGATCCGCCAGCACGCGATAGCTGCGATGAACGTGACCCAGCAGGCCAAATTGGCGCTGGCGGTGGCCGATGCGCCTGGCAATGCGGTGCAGGGCAATGTCGCCTTGCTCGATGGGGTGCGGAAGTTCGTCAACGTGCGCGATCTGGACATCGACCTGATCGACCGCATCAACCCGTTCGAGGCGGCCTATTCGGTGCTGGCACGCACGATGGACGAAAAGTCGCTGCGCCAGGTGCAGGCCAGCATTGCCGCCAAGAAGATCAGCATTCCCGAGAACGAGGCGCGCGATCTGGCGCGGCGCGCCTTGCAGTTCAAGACCGAACGTGGCCGGTTGCCGGACATCCACGCTGCAGACCCTTGGGAAAAACGCATGGCCGAAGGCGTGGCGGCACTGGCGCGTTATCGCGCGCAGGCCAGGGCGCGGGAGGCGGCGGACAATGGCTGACATGGATGACGATGCGCTGCTGGATGCGCTTGGGGTCGAGGTTGCGCCGCTCAAGGCCCATACCCGCACCCCGCGCGAGGAACGCATCATTGCCGGCTTCGAGGACATCCTGCGGTTTCATGCAACGCACGGCCGCGTGCCGCAGCATGGCAGAGAGCGCGACATCTTCGAGCGGATTTATGCGGTACGGCTGGATCGCCTGCGACAGTTGCCCGAAGCGTCCGCCTTGCTGGCGGAACTGGATGTGCCGGGCATGCTGGTTGCGGCGCAGGCAACCGATGCTGATACGCCGCTGGATGACGATGACTTGCTGGCCGAGCTTGGCGCAGGCATGGACACCGCAAATCCCGATGACATCACCGTGCTGCGCCACGTCCGTTCGCATGCGCAGGTCAAGGCGGCCGAGGAGATCGCCGAACGCACCCCGTGCGAGGAATTCGAACGTTTTGCGCCGCAGTTCGAGCAGGTCGAACGCGAGTTGCGCGACGGTGCGCGCAAGACGGTCCCGTTCAAGGACGAGGCCAGCGTCGAAGTGGGCAACTGGTTCATCGTCGGCGGGCAGTTGGCCTATGTGGCCGAAAAAGGCGAGGAGTTTCAGGCCAGCAGTCGGCAACCGGATGCGCGTTTGCGGCTGATCTATGCCAATGGCACCGAAAGCAATCTACTGATGCGCTCGCTGCAACGGGCGCTGACCCAGGACCGCAATGGGCGCCGCGTCACGGCACTGCATCTTGGTCCGTTGTTCGGCGACAGCGCAGAACCCGATGACATCGCATCGGGCACGATTTACGTGCTGCGCAGTCACTCGGACCACCCGTTCGTGGCGCAACACCGCGAGCTGATCCACAAGATCGGTGTGACCGGCGGCAAGGTGACAGAACGCATTGCAGGGGCTGCACACGATGCCACCTATCTGCTGGCCGAGGTGGAAGTGGTGGCCGAGTACGCGCTGCACAACATCCAGCGCAGCAAGCTGGAAAACCTATTTCACCGATTGTTTGCGCCCGCGCAGATGGATCTGAACCTGAAGGATCGCTTCGGCAAACCGGTGAAGCCGCGCGAATGGTTTCTTGTACCGCTGCATGTGATTGACCAAGCGGTGGACAGGATTCGTGACGGCTCGATCAGTGACTACCGTTACGACCCGGCGGCAGCCCGGTTGGTGGAGGTAGGCGATGGCGATCATCCTGTCGCGTAGCTTCTGCAAGCAAGACGTACCTGGGGCAGTTCACGAGTCCTTCTCCTTTGGGAAAGGGGCGAGGGAGCGAGTGCCGTAGGCGTGAGTGTCTTTGCTTGTCGCTACGGCGAAGGGCTTCCCCCTCACCCCAGCCCTCTCCCCCATCGCCAGCGATAGGGGAGAGGGAGCAGTTTTCCGCATCCTCAAGGTATGCGGTGACGTTCACGTAAAGAACGAGAAAGACCCGCAGGGTGGAATTTTGCAAGAGCCCCCGGCCAGATGCCTTCACTGGGGCAACGCGAAAAACTCGCGCGCGGTGGCGGTGGTGTCGGCCATTACCGTTTCCAGCGATTGGCCGCGGTCGCGGGCCAGTTCCTCGGCGATGTGGCGCAGGTACATCGGTTCGTTGCGGCGGTCTTTCGGCATCGGCCTGAGGGTGCGCGGCAGCAGGTAGGGCGAGTCGGTTTCGATCATCAGGCGGTTGGCCGGGATGTTCTTCACCAGTTCGCGCAGGTGTGCGCCACGGCGTTCGTCGCAGAGCCAGCCGGTGATGCCGATGTACCAGTCGCGGTCCAGGCATTCGAACAGTTCGCGCTTGCCGCCGGTGAAGCAGTGCACCACGGCGCGGCCGATCCGGCCTTCCACGTTCTTCATGATCGCGACGAAATCATCGTGCGCGTCGCGCTGGTGCAGGAACAGCGGCTTGCCGGTGTCGATCGCGATCTGCAATTGCATCTCGAAGGCGCGGCGTTGCGCCGGACGCGGGGAGAAATCGCGGAAGTAATCCAGCCCACATTCGCCCACCGCGACCACTTCCGGATGCGTGTGCAGCGCACGCATTTCAGCATCGCATTCGCTCGTGTACTCGATGGCGTGATGCGGATGCACGCCGGCGGTGGCGTACAGCACGCCCGGATGCGCGCGCGCCAGTTCCAGCGCCTTCGGCGAATGCTCGCGGCTGGCGCCGGTGACGATCATCTGCGTCACGCCGGCGTCTCGGGCGCGTTGCAGCACCGCGTCGCGGTCGTGGTCGAAGCTGTCGTGGGTGAGATTGAGGCCGATGTCTATCATTGGGAATGGGGAGTAGGGAATGGGGAGTGGTAAGAGCGGGTGTATTGAGGGGGTGGGAATTGGAAGTCGGGGTTTCTTCCGGATGCGGAGAGTGCCGGCTTTTACGATTCCCTATTCCCTACTCCCCATTCACCCTGCGGGCACACACCGTTCGCGTGCCCAGTCGCGCAGTGCCTGGACCTGTTCGGCCATCACCACCGAGAGCGGGCGGGTGCGGGTCAGGGCGTCGAGGATGCGGGTGGTGTTGAGCCGGGCATTGTCGGCGAAGGCGTCGTACAGCGCGCTGACGATGGCCTGTTCGATCTCGGCGCCGGAGAAGCCTTTGCTGGCGGCGGCCAGTTTTTCCAGATCGAAGCGCGCGGTGTCCTGCTCGCGCCGGGTCAGGTGGATCGAGAACGCATCACGGCGTGCATCGATTTGCGGCAGGTCGACGAAGAAGATCTCGTCGAAGCGCCCCTTGCGCAGAAATTCCGGCGGCAGGCGCGAGACGTCGTTGGCGGTGGCGACCAGGAACACCGGGGCGCGGCGTTCGCTCATCCAGGTCAGCAAGGTGCCGAGCACGCGGCGGCTGACGCCACCATCGCTGTCGGAGGTGGCCAGGCCTTTCTCGATCTCGTCGCACCACACCACGCACG
>CAYRJS010000083.1:0-10161 GCA_964424535.1 uncultured Aquimonas sp. | reverse complement strand
CCGAAACCGTCAATGGCGCCATCCGCATCGGTGCAGGGGTCGTGATCAAGGGCGATCTGGAAACGGTCAGCGGCAACATCACCGTTGGCACCGGCAGCCAGGTGGGCGATGATATCGAGGCAGTCAACGGCAGCATCGAGGTGACCGGCGCCGAAGTGAGCGGCAATATCGAAAACGTCAACGGCAAGATCAGCCTGCTCGATACCCGCGTGGG
Source organism: uncultured Aquimonas sp. (assembly GCA_964424535.1). Classification (GTDB taxonomy): domain Bacteria; phylum Pseudomonadota; class Gammaproteobacteria; order Xanthomonadales; family Xanthomonadaceae; genus Denitratimonas. The sequence goes on along the minus strand of CAYRJS010000083.1, from coordinate 9,947 downwards.
TGGTCATATCGAGACTGTCAACGGCGACATCCTGATCGGTCGGGGCAGTCATGTACACGGCAAGATCGTCGTGCACAAATCCCGCGGCTTCTCGCTGTTTTCCTTCGGCAATTCCACCCCGCCCAAGGTCACCATCGAAGCCGAGGCCACGGTCGAGGGACCGCTGGTGTTCGAACGCGAGGTTGAGCTGCATATCGACCCGGAAGCCCACGTCGCCCATCCCGAACCGGTGGAGCGCTGAAGGCCGGTTTTATCGGGCTTGGCAAACCTGCCTACAATGACCGTCCCTGATTTCACCCTTTCTGGAGATTTTCCATGCGCTTGATTGTGCTCGCAGCCACGCTGGCGCTGCTCACGGCCTGCGGGTCATCTGATCCGGATTCAGCGGCAACGACATCCGCCCCGGCGGCAACTCCGGCAGCGGAAGCCCCGACAACGACCAATGCGGAAGATGGGCATTCGGATACCGCCATCACCGCGACCGATTTTCTCGCCCATGTCAGCACCCTGGCTTCGGATGAATTCGGCGGTCGCGCTCCCGGCACCCGAGGCGAAACCCTGACCACCGAATACATCCGCGATTACTTCAAGGATCTCGGCCTGCAACCGGGCAACAACGGCCAGTGGTACCAGGCCGTGCCGATGCTGGAAACCGAAGCCGGTCCGGTCGATGCGCAAGTTTCGATCAAGGGCCAGGATCTGCAGTGGGCCTTTGGCAGCCAGTGGGTCGCCACCACCCAGCCGGGCGAAACCGCCATCACGCTTGATGGCAGCGAGCTGGTCTACGTCGGCTACGGCGTCAATGCCCCGGAAGAAAACTGGAACGACTATGCCGGTCTGGACGTGAAGGGCAAGACCGTGGTGATGCTGGTCAACGACCCCGGTTTTCACGTCAACGATCCGGATCTGTTTGGCGGCAAGCGCATGACCTATTACGGGCGCTGGACCTACAAATACGAAGAAGCCGCCCGCCAGGGTGCGGCCGCGGCCATCATCATCCACGACGATGCCGGTGCCGGTTATGGCTGGGAAGTGGTGGAAAAAGGCTGGAGCGGGCCGCAGTTCGACCTGCCCGGTTCCGAGGATCCGGAACCCCGGCTGCCGCTGACCGGCTGGATCACCGCCGCCACGGCCCAGGATCTGTTCGCCCGTTCCGGGCTGTCTCTGGAAGCTCTGCGCCTGGCCGCCAACAAGCCCGGTTTCAAGGCCGTGCCCTTGCCCGCCACGCTGTCAGCGAGCTTCCAGGCCACGGTCAAGCAAACCGTGTCCAACAACGTTCTGGGTCTGTTGCCTGGCAGTGAGCAGCCCGATGAGGCGGTGATCTACATGGGCCACTGGGATCATCTGGGCACCGAGGTCGACGCCGCTGGCAATACCCGCATCTTCAATGGTGCCATCGACAATGCCTCGGGCGTGGCCGGGATCATGGAGATCGCCAAGGCCTTTGCCCGGGGCACACCGCCCAAGCGCTCGGTGCTGTTCATGGCCGTCACCCTGGAAGAATCCGGCCTGCTCGGGTCCAAGTACTACGTCGCCCATCCGACCTTCCCGATGAGCCAGATCGTGGGGGTCATCAATATCGATGCCATGACCATCGTCGGCAAGACCCGCGATATCGTCGTCACCGGTTATGGCGCTTCCGAGCTGGAAGACATCCTGCGACCCATCGCCGAACGCCAGAGCCGGGTGCTGCACGGCGAATCGGATACCGAAAAGGGTTTCTACTTCCGCTCCGACCACTTCAACTTCGCCAAGGCCGGGGTGCCGGCGCTGTATGCCGCCTCCGGTCTGGATCATGTTGAAAAGGGCGAGGATTACGGTCGCCAGATTGCCGCCGACTACCTGCTCAATCGCTATCACCAGCCCGGCGATGTGGTCAATCCGGATTGGGATCTGTCCGGCGTGGTGCAGGATCTGGAAGCGCTCCATGCCGTCGGGCGTGAGCTGGCCGATGGCCAGGCCTGGCCCAACTGGTACCGGAGCAGTCCTTTCCGTGCCGTGCGTGACGCCCAACGCGCGCCTTGAAATAAAAAGCCCGGGCAGCGGTGCTGTCCGGGCTTTCGATATCCAGTTTGATTCCTGATGCTTACTGTTCCAGCACCCGGGTCTTGAAGCCCTTGAGGCTGACCTGCCACCAGTCGACCACATCGTCGAGGTTCTTGCGCGTCACCCCGCCATCAAGGTTCACATCCATCTCCAGGCGCGGGTCACCGTCCTTGTCCAGATAGGCCTTGCCGAAACGGGTCGTGCGGTTCCACTCGTCAAGGTCGGCCAGCGTCACCTTGGTGCCGGCCCAGCCCGCCGAGAACTGGATCGAGCGGCAGTTCTTGCCGTCGTTGCAGCCGTAGAAATAAATCCCGTACTTGGTGCCATCCAACCGTCCCGTGATCATCGGGTCGCCCACGCTGTCGGTATCCAGGGTGGCACTGCCGTAGCCGCTGGCAATGTTCATGATCAGGGCCGGGTTGGTGGCATCGACGATGCTGTCATCCGCCGCCTGCACCGTGAAAGCCGCTGCGAAAGCCAGTGCCGCCAGCAAGGCCAATGGTTTTTTCAACATGTTGATCTCCCTGTTACCCCTCAGGTTTCGATTGGATCGCCGGGCGCCCGAGAGGCCAAAGGCCAGCCCGACGTCTGTCTGGGATCATACCGGATTGGCACCAAGCGCAGGCAGATCAAGCCGTAGATTTCTTCAGCCCGATCAGGGCCGAAGTATCAGCACTGCCGTGGCCACTGCGTACCAGTTCTTCGTAATCGGCCAAGGCCTGGCGCAGGGCCGGATGCGCGATGCCCACCGAGTCCGCTGTAGCCTGGGCAATGCGCAGATCCTTGAGCATATGCTCGCACTTGAAGCCCGGTTCGAATACGCCTTGCATCATGGTGGCCCCGCGCTTGTCGAGGAACCAGTTGCCTGCGGCTCCCGACCCCAATGTCGGCAACAGAGTCTGCGCATCCAGCCCCAGGGCCGAACCCAGCGCCAGGGCTTCGCAAACCGCCTCGTTGATTCCTGCCACCATCACCTGGTTGACGGCCTTGGTGGCCTGTCCGGCTCCGACCTCGCCCATGCGCGAGACCCGGACCCCGTAGCATTCCAGGGCTGGTTGCAGCTTCGCCAGATCGGCTTGACTGCCCCCGCACATTACCGACAAACGGCCATTGCGGGCCCCTTCCACACCACCGGAAACCGGGGCATCGACAAAGCCGATCTGGCGTTCGGCAAGAATTTCCGCCGCTTCCAGGGCGGTATCACGCGCCACGGTGGAATGATCGACCACCACCGCGCCGGGCTTGAGCACGCCGGCCAGGGCCTGCACGTTTTCCAGCACATCGGCATCGGCCGAAACACACAGGGCCACGGCCTCACATTCGCCAAAATCCGCTGCCGACCGGGCCGCAAGCACGCCCAGTTCTGCGGCCAGAGCCTCTGCCTTGGCCTGGGTGCGATTGCCAACCACAGCCAACAGCCCGGCCTTGGCCAAATGCCTCGCCATGGGCCCACCCATGGCGCCCAAACCAATGAATCCGATCTTCATTTGCCAACTCCAGTGATTCCAATATCCATGTATTTCAGCCCGGTCGATTCTTTATCGTCCAGACCTATCCGCGAGTTTCCAGCGTGCGCTCCACCGTAGCAGCACGCCGATGAAAACGAACAGGGCCCCGGCGCTCAAGGCCAGGGACCAGTGGATGCCGATGCGGGCTCCGACCAGGCCCACGGTGATGCCGGAAAACATGCGCATGCCCGAGGCGAACATGTTGAACAGGCCAATGGCCCGACCGCGCATATCAACGGGTGCCTCCAGTTGCACCAGGGTCTGGGCCATGGCATTGAAGGACAACTCCATGAAGCCGGCCACGAACAGACAGACCAAAGCCAGGCCATAGCTGGAACTCATGGCAAAGCCCGCCAGGGCCAGACACCAGCCCATGGCCAGCACACAGGCACTGCGGGCCCGGGCCGGCAACAGGCTGCCAGCCTCCAGCACGAATCCCGCCGTCAGGGCCCCGGCAGCATCGGCACCCAGCAACAGGCTGTAGAACAGGTCGGCATCCAGTTGCCCCAGATCATGGGCAAAGCCCGGCATCTGCGGCTGGTAGGCGTTGCCAACGAACAGCGATGCCGCCCCCGCCAGCAAGGTCATTATCAGAATGACCCGGTGCCCGGCAATTTCGCGCAGGGTCTGCCAGACATCACCCAGGCTGCGCACGGCCCGGGTCATCACGACGCTGCCGGCAGCACGGAACTTCGGCCCATAGGGCGCCACCGCCAACCACACGATGAAAGGCAGGTACAACAGGGCGTTGATCAGGATGCCGGTCTCCGCCCCCAGCCACATCAACATCGCCCCACCCACGCCCGGGCCCATCAACATGCCAAGCTGGCGCGCGGTGGCATTGAGTCGCACCGCGCTTTGCAGGTGCTCGCGCCCGACGATGTCATGCAGCAGCATTTGCGAGGCCGGTCCCCACAGTACCCCGGCCAGACCATGCACGACCAGCAGGACGCCGGCATGCCACATCTGCAGGGCCCCGGTCAGGAACAAGAGGCCCCAACCGATCGAGACGAGCATGAACAAGACCATGCCGATCTGGATCATGCGTCGCGGATCGTGGCGATCGGCCAGGGAACCGGAATAGACCGAAAACAACAGGAAAGGCAACCAGTGCGAGACCACGGCAAAGCCACCCAGGGCCGGGGACTGGAATTTTTCGAAAATCACCCAGTAACTGATCACGTGCTCGATGTTGTCGGCCATCATGGCCAGGGCCGAGAGCAGGAAATAGGCACGAAACCCCGGATGCCGCAAGGCGGCAAAGGCCAGGGGACGGGGCTTGACAGCAGACTGGACCAAAATCGGGCCGGGCATGAGGGCAGGCAATTGTAGAACCGGGAACCCCGCCAGCAATGTGGACATGCCCTGGCCGCATCTGTTCATGCCAGCCGGAATTCAGCCCATCCGTGACAGAAACAGTACAATGCTTGGCTGGCATGCACGCCATGCCCGCGTCAAATCATTCCCCTTTTCACGTATTTTCAGGAGTCTTCCGTCATGGCAATCAAGGTCGCGATCAACGGGTATGGCCGTATCGGCCGCAACATTCTGCGGGCACTGTACGAAGCCAACCGCACCCACGAAATCCAGGTGGTGGCGATCAACGACCTCGGCGATGCCAACATCAACGCCCACCTGACCCGGCGCGACACGGCCCACGGCCGCTTCCCGTTCGAGGTCAAGGTCGATGGCGGCGACATGGTCGTCAATGGCGATCGCATCAAGGTGCTGGCCGAACGTGATCCGGCCAAGCTGCCCTGGGGTGCACTGGGCGTGGACGTGGTGCTGGAATGCACCGGCCTGTTCGCCAGCCGGGAAAAGGCTTCGGCGCATCTGGTCGGTGGCGCCAAGAAGGTCATCATTTCCGCTCCTGGCGGCAAGGATGTCGATGCCACCATCGTTTACGGCGTCAACCACACGGTACTCAAGGCCAGCGATCAGGTGATCTCCAACGCATCGTGCACCACCAACTGCCTGGCTCCGCTGGCCAAGGTGCTGAACGATGCCGTCGGCATCCAGCATGGCCTGATGACCACCATTCACGCCTACACCAATGATCAGGTTCTGACCGACGTCTACCACAAGGATCTGCGCCGGGCGCGCTCGGCCACCATGAGCCAGATCCCCACCAGCACCGGTGCGGCCAAGGCCGTGGGCCTGGTTTTGCCGGAACTGGACGGCAAGCTCGATGGTTTCGCCATGCGCGTGCCCACCATCAACGTCTCGGTCGTGGATCTGTCTTTCCAGGCCGGACGTGCTACCAGTGCCGAGGAAATCAACAATCTGGTCAAGGCCGCCAGCGAAGGCGCGCTCAAGGGCATCCTCGGTTACAACGAGGAACAACTGGTGTCGATCGACTTCAACCACGACCCGCGCAGCTCGATCTTCGACGCCACCCAGACCCGTGTCATGGGCGGCACCCTGGTCAAGGTCTTGAGCTGGTACGACAACGAATGGGGTTTCTCCAACCGCATGCTCGATGCCACCGTGGCCTTGATGTCGGCCAAGTAAGCTGCAACCTGGCGCAGCCATCACGGTTGCGCCAGGTTTCTGGTTCGTTCTGTCCCTCCAGCGGTCAACAAGCTCCATTCATCGGGCATTTCACATGCCAAATCATGCTGCTCGCCGGATTGACGTAAAATTCGTGATTGGGTTCTCTGTTTTGCCGTTTTCATGCGCCTCCCCTTTCTTCATGGCATCCGGTACAGCCAGCGCTGGCTGAGCCTTTCGATCCTGTTGTCGACCTTGCTGGTCGGCATCGGCTTCGTCGTACTTGTTGTCGGGATGGGTGATCGCATCGAGCGCGATCGCACCCTGGCGCTGGCACGCACCGTTGCTTCCGGACTCGATCCGGCACTGGTGCTGACCTTGCAGGGTGAATCCTCGGACGCTGCCAGCGACAGCTTCCTGGCCTTGCAGGCGCGACTGCGCCAGGCCCGTAGTGCCAATCCGGATTTTCGTTTTGTATACCTGATGCGTCCTTCGACCCAGGTCGATGCACAGATGATCTTCCTGGTCGATGCCGAAGCGGCCGAATCACCGGATTACTCGGCCCCGGGTGATCTGTATGACGGTTACTCCGATGACTTGTGGCGTACCTGGCAGCAGCGTGAAGCCCTGGTGCAAGAGGCCTATCACGACGCCTGGGGCAGTTGGGTCACCACCCTGGCACCGGTGCTCGATGCCCACGATCAGATTGTTGCCGTGCTCGGCATGGACATGCGCGCCGATGCCTGGCAGGCCGCCCTGACCCGCTACCGCAATTTCGCCCTGGCCATCGTGGCCCTGGTACTGCTGCTGGAGGCCAGTTTTCTGCTTGGTCTCGAACGTCAGCGCAAGACCGCCCGCAAACTGTCCGTCCTCAATGCACGCCTGGCACGCAAGATCGATATCCTGCGCCGAGCCCGAACCGGATTGCATCTGGCTGACCTTGCCGTACGCCATACCGGTGAGGCTTTCGTGCTGCTGGACGAACACCTTCGGATCGTCCAGGTCAACCCGGCCTTCACCCACATTACCGGCTACGCTGCCAAGGCTGCCATCGGTCAACACCTGCCGATGTTCGATGACGACGATCTCGTGTTGCTGCGACAGATTCGCCTCCAATTATTCGATGCACCGCACTGGAATGGCACGCTGTGGGCGCGACGGGCCAATGGCGAGCGCTTCCCCCTGGAAGGCAGCGTCGATCTGGTACGCGATGGTCAGGGTGAACCACGGCATTATGTGGTGGTGTTCCGCGATGTCACGGTGCAAAAGCGTCTGGAAGACCGCCTGCGCGAACTTTCCATAACTGATGCGCTTACGGAACTGGCCAACCGGCGCGGTTTCGATGAAGTCCTGGAACGCGAATGGCAACGATGCCTGCGTTTGCAGGTCCCGATTTCGCTGGTCATGATCGACATCGACCACTTCAAGACCTTCAACGACCATTATGGCCACCCGGCCGGTGACCACGCCTTGCGCCAGGTCGCAGCCGCCTTGCGCGAAGCGGTACGGGACACGCACGCCACGGTAACCCGCTATGGCGGCGAGGAGTTCGCCATCATCTTGCCCGGCTGCGATGAACTGCGTGCCGCGGCCACAGCCGAACGCTTGCGCCGGGCCGTGGCCGATCTGCAGATCACGCACGCAGGCAACCCCAAGGCCGATCACCTCACCATCAGCCTGGGCACATCCACCTACCAGTCCGCCACCTCGGGCATCAGCCTGGATCACCTGCTGCTCAGCGCCGATCGCGCGTTGTACAAGGCCAAGGCCAAAGGACGCAACAAGGTGGCCGTGGCCTCCATCGCCTGACAACGAACGGTTTCACCGCAAGTTCCGCCGGTGGATGCGTCTTCAAGGTTGCGGCAGATTGATCGGCACCCCATCCACATTGCAACCATCACGTTCGCAGGCAAATGCCCGCAAGCCTGGATGCGCCTGCAGCATGAAGTGGAAGATCGCGTGCTGCTCGATACTGCCGCGCACTGCTTCGCTACCCGGACCGCTGGCCCACAGGCCAACGTCATCACCGCCATGTGATTCGCTGCCCAGGGGCACCAGGGCTTCTTGCAGGTAGTCCGGGTCAGTGGTGTCGACCAAGCTCAGATCAGGGCGTTCGCCAGGACCCCGGTAACCGGGACCATTGGCGTAGGACAAAGTGGTATAGGGCAGGCCATCAGTGTCTTTGCTCGGGGACCATTCGCCGGAACGATTCTGGTTGGCCACCTTGTCCAGGATCGGATTGCCCCGACTTGGATAGCCCACCAGGGACAGGGTATGGCTGTGATCGGCAGTCACCAGGATCAAGGTGTCTTCGACCGAGGTCATCTGCCGGGCCACAGCCACCGCCTCGCTCATGGCCACGGTTTCGTTCAAGGCGCGAAAGGCATTGCCGGCATGGTTGGCGTGGTCGATGCGACCACCCTCGACCAGCAGCACAAAGCCGTTTTCATGTCCTGACAGACGCTCGATGGCCGCCCGGGTCATCTCGGCCAGCGAAGGCTCGCCATCGGGGCCGGTATCGCGCTGATCTTCCCACTGCATGTGGCTGGGTTCGAACAGGCCCAGCAGAGGCTGATCAAGAGGCGCTGCGGCCAGTTGCCGGCTATTCCAGACATAGGCACCTTGCGGATGGCGCTGTTGCCATTCAGCCGTCAGGTCCCGCCCGTCCTTGCGCCGGCCTTGCTCCTGTGGATATTCGGGATCGGCCAACGTCTGCGGGAGGAAGTTGCTGCGGCCACCGCCCATCAACACCCTGGGGCCGGCACCGTAGGCACTGTGGATCATCTGGCTGGCGATATCGACGCAGCCCAGACGTGCCGCCTTGGTCGGCACGTCGGCATCGCTTTCCCAGTTGCGATCGGGCACATGGGCCAGGGTCGCGGCCGGGGTGGCATGGCTCAGGCGGGCGGTGCTGACGACACCGATTTCCATGCCTGCATCAGCCGCCAGTTCCCACAGGCTCAAACGCTGGCCTGCGGACAGGCCGGTGCAGTCGCCCCGCCACATGGTCTGGTCGACACTGATCACGCCCGCCCGGGTTTTCACGCCGGTGGCCATGGCGCTCATGGTGCCGGCCGAATCGGGTGTCTGCAGATCGATGTTGTAGGTCCGGGACAAGGCCGTGTGCGGAAATTGCTCCCAGCTCAGGCGGTATTCCTCGCCGGATTGACCCAGGCGTTGCCCGGCCAGAATACGTGCGGCCGCCACCGTGGTCAGGCTCATGCCATCGCCCACGAACAGGATCAGGTTCTTGGCCTTGCCCTGCATCGCGCCCTGGTTGGCCGCCGTGGCCGCTCCGGAGAGATACCACCAGGCCGGGGTTTCCCCCTGCGGGCGCTGGATCTGCGGTACCTCTACCGGTGCGATGGGTGTGCTGGTGATACTTGGGGCCTGTACCGGCGGCACACTGGCGCAGGCAGCCAGCAACAAGGCCGGCAGCAAGGCCAGGCGCGGAAGCGGGAAATCACGCATACGCAAGGTTCCGTCCAGATCAGTAGCGGTAATGCTCAGGCTTGTAGGGGCCATCCACCGTCACCCCGATGTACTCGGCCTGGGCCGGGGTCAGGCGAGTGAGCTTGGCGCCGATTTTTTCCAGGTGCAGACGCGCCACTTCCTCGTCCAGCTTCTTGGGCAGCAGGTAGACCGCCTTCTGGTAGCTGTCCTTGTGCTGCCACAGATCGATCTGGGCCAGGGTCTGGTTGGAAAACGAGTTGCTCATGACAAAGCTCGGGTGTCCGGTAGCACAACCCAGGTTGACCAGGCGTCCTTCAGCCAGCAGGAACAGGCTGCGGCCATTGGCCAGGGTGTACTTGTCCACCTGCGGCTTGATATTGGTATGCACGATGCCGGGCAGGGCCTTGAGGGCATCGACCTGGATTTCATTGTCGAAGTGGCCGATGTTGC
>CAYRJS010000082.1:0-10437 GCA_964424535.1 uncultured Aquimonas sp. | reverse complement strand
CGATTGACGGGGTGATGGAGGCTGCCAGTGCCGAAGAGGTGGTGGCGCGCCTGCAGGATGCTGGCAACTTGCCACTGGAGGCACGACCGGCCGATGAGGCCGATGGCAATGGTCTGGCCGCCTTGTTCCGGCGCGCGCCGATGAGCAAGGCCCAGGTGCTGCAATTCACCCAGCAGTTGGCCACCTTGATGGGCGCCGGCCAGCCGCTGGATCGGGCCTTGCAGATCCTGCTGGATCTGCCCGACAACCCGGAGGCGCGCCGGGTCATCGAGCGCATCCGCGATGCGGTGCGCGGTGGCACGCCCTTGTCGCAGGCCATGGAGCAGCAGGAAAACGTGTTTTCCCGGCTCTACGTCAACATGGTGCGGGCCGGCGAAGTGGGCGGTTCCCTGGATGACACCCTCAAACGCCTGGCCGATTACCTGGAACGCAGCAAGGCCCTGCGCGAGTCGGTGATCAACGCCTTGATTTATCCGGCCATCCTGGTGGCGATGGTCTTTGGTGCCCTGTTGCTGCTGCTGGGCTATGTGGTGCCGCAGTTCCTGCCCTTGTTCGAGGACATGAACGTGGACATGCCGCTGTTGACCAAGGTGGTGATGGCTACCGGCAACCTTGTCAGCGGCTATTGGTGGCTGCTGCTGGCCTTGCTGGTGGGCGGTCTGCTGTGGTTCCGCAACTGGCTGCGCGATCCGGACAAACGCCGGGTCTTCGATGCCTGGATTCTGCGCCGGGGTCTGGTCGGCAGCCTGCTGGCGCGCCTGGAAACCGCACGCCTGACCCGAACCCTGGGAACTTTGGTCCATAACGGGGTTCCATTGCTGGTGGCACTGTCGATTGCGCGCAATGTCATGGGCAACCTGGCTCTGTCCGATGCGGTCGAAGCCGCCACGAGCGAGGTCAAGACCGGCGGTGGGCTGGCACTGGCACTGGGACGCAGCAAGCTGTTTCCGCGTCTGGCCTTGCAGATGATCGCGGTGGGTGAGGAGTCGGGCGAAATGGATACCATGTTGACCAAGGTGGCCGATACCTTCGACATCGAGGTCAAGAACACCATCGATCGGCTGTTGGCGGCACTGGTGCCGGCGGTGACGGTGTTCATGGCGATTGTCGTGGCCTTGATCATGATGGCCATCCTGATCCCGATCTTCAGCCTGACCAGTGCCGTGGGCTGAGACATTTTGAGAATGGAAGTGACGAAGATGAAGCAACGAAATCAATACGGATCGACACGGCAGGGGCAGGCCGGTTTCAGCCTGATCGAAATCCTGATCGTGGTGGCCCTGATCGCCCTGATCGCCGGCATGGTTGCCAACCAGGTGTTCGGTGGCCAGGACCGGGCCAAGGTCAAGATGGCGCAAAGCCAGATTGCCGCCCTGGCCGGCAAGGTGTCCGAATACGAGAACGACACCGGCAATCTGCCGCAAAGGCTCGACGACCTGGTTTCCAGTTCCAGCAATGCCAAGGGCTGGCTGGGGCCGTATTCGAAGGAATCCGAACTCAAGGATCCCTGGAACACGCCGTTTGAATACAGCCTGTCAGGTCGCAGCTTCGTGATCACCAGTTACGGTGCTGACCGCAAGCCCGGCGGCAGTGGCGTGGATGCGGATATCAGCAACGAATGATCCGCCCTTGCGGCACCAGTGCCGACCTGGCCCTGGCGCTGCCGGAATGCTGGCACATGCCGCGCGAAGGACATCGCATGCACGCGACCCGCGGATTCACCCTGGTGGAAATCCTGGCCGTGGTCGCCCTGATCGCGGTCGCGATGACCCTGGTGGCAGTGACCGTGGGTGATGGCCTGGCCGGGGCCCGGGTCAAGGCCGCCAGCCGTGATCTGGTGGCCGCCCTGCGCTACACCCGGGGACAGGCCATCGTGACGCGCCAGCCCCAGGCCCTGACCATCGACGTGGATGAGCGGCGTTATCAGGCCCCGGGAAAGAAATGGGTCGAACTGCCCAGCAAGATGGACATGCAACTGGAAACTGCACGCTCGGAAATGGAAACCGAGAGCATCGGGCGCATCCGTTTCTTTCCTGATGGCGCTTCCACTGGCGGCAATGTGGAACTGTCCCTGGGCGATGTGGTCTGGCGCATTGAGGTCAACTGGTTGACCGGGGAAGTGGTGGTACTGGAACCCAAGGATCTTTGAGTCGCAATGCGCCGTTCATTCGCCCCTGCACAGGCACGAGGCTTCACCCTGATCGAGGTGGTGGTGGCCTTTTCGTTGCTGGCCCTGGGCCTGGCGGCGGTGATGCAGATTGCCGTGGGATCGTTGCGCCAGGCGCGCAATGCCAGTGAGTTCACCGAGGCGACCTTGTATGCGCAATCATTGCTGGACAGCCTGGGCGTGGGCGAACGGCTGGAGGAGGGCCGTGATTCGGGTCAGTTCGGTGATCGCTACAACTGGGATCTGGAGGTTTCGCTCTGGGAGATCGAGACCGATTCCAATATCGATCTGACGATGAGTCCGGTCGAGCTGTATCGGATCGATCTGGTGGTCAGTTGGCAACGCGGAAAAAACATGCGCGAGGCCCATTTTTCCACCTTGCGGGCGCTGACCCCGGGGATGGAATGATGAAATTTCGGCATCCGTCCGCCACCTGCAAACAGGCCGGCTTCACCCTGCTGGAAGTGCTGATGGCCATCACCTTGCTGGCTCTGTTGATGGCCATGGCCTTTGGCACCTTGCGCACGGCGATCCGCATCACCCACAGCGGCGAGCGCACGGTTTCGGCCACCAACCAGGTGCGCACCGTGCAGGAATTTCTGCGTCGGCAGTTGTCGCACGCCATGGCGATCCCGTTCGAACGCATGGAAGATACGGGGGAAAACCATGTTTTTGAGGCCGATCGCGATGAGCTGCGCTTTGTCGCTCCGATGCCGGGACATCTGGCCAACGGTGGTCCGCACGTGCAATGGATCAGTTTCGCCGGGGGTGAGCTGCTCTTTGACCACGCCCAGTTGAATGGCTACGACCCGGATGACCCCAAGGCCAACAACCCGCGTGAACCCGTTTTGCTGATGGGCGGGATCTCCCAGGCCTGGTTCGAATACCGTGGCCTGGACGAGAACGGTGAACTGGGTGATTGGGAAAAAAGCTGGGAAAACGTCCAGCAGTTGCCCTTGCTGGTGCGGCTGATGGTGGTGTTCGATAACGAGGCCATGACCTGGCCGGATCTGGAAATCCCGGTATTGGCCGGAACCAGCACCCCGGCGATGTTCGGTGCGCGCCGTTCTCTGCGTCCGCCTCCAATCGAACGACGCGAGGACGTCCGCTGATGCGCCAGAGCCGAACTCCAGCCCGCCGTCAGCGCGGCGTGGCCTTTGTCGTGGTGATCTGGCTGATGGCGCTGCTGGTTATCCTGTTGGGGGCCTTTGCCCTGATTGCCCGCACTGAAGGCATGCAGGCGCGGCATCTGTATGACGCCACCGTGGCCCGCTATGCCGCCGAAGCCGGCATCAACCAGGCAGCGTATTTCCTGTCCGTTGCGGATGTGGAACAACGCTGGATTCCCGATGGCCGCAGCTACCATTTTGTCTTCGACGAGGCCGAGGTCGAACTCAAGATCACCGACGAATCCGGTCTGATCGACCTTAATGCCGCCGACCAGGCCATGTTGACGGAACTGTTCATCGGCGTGGGAGTCGAAGACGACGCTGCCATCGCTCTGGCGGCAGCCATCCAGGATTGGCGCGACCCCGACGACCTGGTTTCCCCGGAAGGTGCCGAAGATGATGAATACATTGCCGCCGGCCTCGATTGGGGGCCAAAAAATGCGCCTTTCGACATGGTGTCCGAATTGTTGCAGGTGCTGGGCATGACCCCCGAGTTGTATCGTCTGATCGAGCGTTCGGTGACGGTCTACGGTGGCCAGTCCCGGCCCAACCTGGCCTTTGCCCCGATGGAGATCCTGATGGCGATTCCGGGCATGACCCCGGAACTGGCGCAGGAGATCATCGATCAGCGTCACGCCTGGGAACCGGGCAGTGGAGCACCCGCGCCGATGCTGCCCGATGGCACGCAACTGATGGCGCAGGGCGGCACGGGCACGTATAGTATTGAGTCCCGTGCCACGCTTCCGAACGGAACCTGGACGCAGGTGGATGCCACGATCCGGCTTGGCGGTGGTGGGGTCTCGGGCATGGCGTATACCGTCCTGCGTTGGCAGGATGGCAACCCTTTGTGAGAACCATGCCGACGTTTCCCGACCAACTCGTTCAGCCGTTGAGCCGCTTGGCTGCGCGCTACGCCCAAAGCCCGATCCCGCGATTCCTGGCGTGGTGGGGCGGGGAATTGCGTGCCTGCCTGCCTTTGCGCTGGCGCCAGCGTTTCCGGGTTTCCGACCGTACCCTTCTGTTGCAGCGTGATGATCAGCAGTTGATTGTCTCCCTGTTGCGCGACGGCAAGGTCGAAGAATTGGGGCGATTGCCGACCGAGCCTCCCGAGTCCCTGCCGGCCGCGCTCAATGCCCTGCTGGATGAGGATGACCGCGAGTTGCGCCGGGTCCTGCTGTTGGCCCCGCAGGCAAGTTTGAGCCGCATCCTGCATTTGCCGGCTGCGGCGCTGGACAACCTTGCCAGCGTCCTGGGTTTCGAGCTGGATCGCCAGACCCCGTTCCGCGCCGATCAGGTGCATTACGACAGTCGGGTGCTGGATCACCCGGCCGATGCCCGCCAGGTGCCGGTGCAACTGGCGCTGGTGACCCGTGAGCGTCTGGATCAGGAGCTGGCCGCCATCGATGGCCTGGCGTCCACCCTGGGGGGCGTGGATGTGGTCGATGCCGATAACGGTCGCGCCGGTTTCAACTTCCTGCCGCCGGAGCAACGCGCCCGTCGCAACCACGGCTTTGCCTGGCTGATGGCCGGCTTGTCCGTGGCCATTCTGTTCCTACTGTGGCTGGGCATGAGTCAGATGATTTCCAATCGGGCCGAGGCCGAGCAGCGTCTGCAGGCCGAAGTGGATGCCCGCCGTGACGAAGCGCGCGCAGTCACGCGTCTGCGCGATGAACTGGACGCCGCTGCCGCCGGAGCCAACTTCCTGGCCGTGGAAAAGGCCAACCAGCCCTCGATGTTGTTGATGCTCGATGAATTGACCCGGCAACTGCCTGACGATACCTACCTTGAGCGCCTCAGTGCCGCCAATGGCAGCCTGACTCTGGCCGGACAGAGTGCGCAGGCGCCGCAACTGGTCAAATTGCTGCAAGACGCCACCACGTTTCACGAGGTGGCCTTGAGTGGTCCGATCCAGCCCGACCCTCGCAGCGGCAAGGATCGCTTCAATATCACAGCCCAGTTCGGGGTCGACGCGGAGGATGGTGATGCGCCTGCTTCCCGACGCTAGGCACGGCCGTGTACTGGCGGTGATCCTGCTGCTGATCGCCTTGATGCTGGCCTACCTTGTGGGCATGCACTGGTGGTTCGTGGCGCCATTGCTGGAATCGCGTCAGCAGATGATCGAATTGCGCGATGAGGAAGCGCGCTTTCGCGCTATTGCCCAGCAGCGTGAAGCCATCCGCGCGGCCCTGGCCGAGGTGCGCACTTTCGAGAACGAGAATCCCGGCTTCCTTGCCGAAACCAATTTTGATCTCGCCGCTTCGGCCATGATCCAGCGTCTGCAAGAGCAGGTTGAGCTGTTGCAGGCCGACGAACGTTGCAAGCTGGTCAGCCGTACGCCATTCCGGACCAATCGCGGCGGTCGCGGTGGCAAGGAAGAAAGCGAGCCGTTCGAGAAGGTCACCATCAAGGTTCGCATGCTGTGCGAGATGGAGTATTTCGGTCCCTTGTTGCACGGTCTGGAAAGCGGCAGCCCGCAGTTGTTCGTGTCCGATCTGACCATTACCAGCCGTCGCACTGCTGCGACGCGCCCGGCCCGGGGCAAACAAGCGACAACCGGATATCTGGACCAGGCCTTTGACTTGTATGGCTATCTGCGGCGCAACCCCGGGAGCGGCTCGTGAGCGGCCTGCAACTGACCAACGCCCAGCGCTTGCCGGCCCTGCTCATGGCAGTGACTGCGCTCTGGGCTCTGATCTTTGCGGTGGCGGGCCTGACCGGCCTGGCCGGTCGTTATCGTTTGCACCCGGATGACCCCGGGCGGATACCGCCCATGCCGGCCCTGGATCTGTCCCGTGCCCAAAGCCTGCTGCAATCCATCGACGCCTATGCCGATATTGCCGAACGGCCCTTGTTCAATCCGGATCGCCGGCCTGTGCCAATCGAGGAAGCGGAACCGGGCGAGGGTGTGGACGAACCCATTGCTGAAGCTTCGCCACTGGATATCGTGCTGACCAGCGTGATCATCACCGACACGGTCAAGCTGGCGATCGTTACCGATAACCGCAATGGCCAGAGTCAATCGCTCAAACTGGGCGATACCCTGGCCGGTGACCAGGCCGGATGGCGACTGGAAACCCTGGAGTCGCGCAAGGCCGTTTTTGCCGGCTACGGGGGTACGACACCCGTGGATTTGCGGGTCTTTGACGGCACCGGTGGACAGGCACCGTCGGCGCCGGGTACGGCCGCAGTGGTGAACCAGGTGGATGCCGGAGCGGATGCCGATGCACAGCATGCACCGGCTGCGGAAACGTCTGCGTCACCTGGAACAGCGACGCCCGCTCCGGGACAAAACAGTGAAGATGCGGCCAAGCCTGATGCCATGACGGCGGAAGAACGGGCCACCATGATTCGTCGTCGAATCGAGGAACGTCGGCGGCAAATGCGCGAAGAAGCCGAGCGCGCCAACAGAAGGTAGGACTTGCACAGGTGAATTCCATCATTTCTCTTATCGCCCCGGCGCGGGCTCCAGGACGATCCCGCCCCAGGCAGGCCCTTGGCGTCATCGGTCTGATCGTGACCACGATGGTGTTGGCAGGTTGCGTCGCAACCGAGCCGCGCCCGGTATTCAAGCCGTTTGACTCCTATAGCGAGGAACTGCAACGCGCGGCTGCTTCAGGCCAGAGTGTCACGCCCGAGACGGACAAGGATGCAGACGCCAAATCCGATGAATCAGAGCATGACCTGACCCGGATCGGCACTGGCACCTTCATCAACATGGGTGCCGCCCAACAGGTGCCGCCGGGGCCGGGTGCAACCGGTGAGGTGTCCTTCAATTTCGAGGGTGAGTCCCTGCATGCGGTGGTCAAGGCCATCCTGGGCGATTTCCTGCAGCAGAACTATGTCATTGCTCCAGGGGTGCAGGGCAACGTCACCTTCTCCACGGCCAAACCCCTGCGTGGCGACCAGGCCCTGTCGATCCTGGAAATGCTGTTGCGCTGGAACAACGTCACCATGGTCTGGCAGGACGGGCGCTACACCATCTTGCCGGTGCAGCAGGCCTTGCCGGGCAATCTCACGCCACGTATGGGCGCGATGCAGAACGTACGCGGTTACGAGGTGCGAGCGGTGCCGCTGGAGTACATCTCCGCGCTGGAAATGGAAAAGCTGATCAGGCCGTATGCCAAGCCCGAAGCGGTGGTGAATGTCGATCCGGCGCGCAACATGCTGGTCCTGGCCGGTTCGCGCGCGGAGCTGGAAAACTACTTGCACACGGTGTCCGTGTTCGACGTGGACTGGCTGGCCGGGATGTCGGTGGGCGTGTTCAAGCTCACCCAGACCGAAGCCACCAAGACCGTCTCCGAGCTGGAAAAGCTCTTTGGCGAAGGCAGCAATACCCCGATGGCCGGCATGTTCCGATTCCTGCCTTTGGAGGGCATCAACGCCATTCTGGCGATCACGCCGCAACCCAAGTACCTGACCCGGATCGAGGAATGGATCGAGCGTTTCGACCTGGGCGGCAGTCAGGCCGGTCAGCGGCTGTATGTGTACGAGGTCAAGAACGTCAAGGCCATCGACCTGGCTTCGACCCTGTCCGAAGTCATCGGGGCCCCGGCGCCGGTCAGTCGGGTATCTTCCGGTGGCAGCGTGGCCCCGGGCCTGGAGTCGGTTTCGACCCGCAGCATCGGGTCCGATGGCAGCGTCAGTGCCCCGCGTACGCCCAATACCCAGCAGCAACGCAATACGCGCCAGGCGACCCAGCGTGATCGCCGTGGCGATCCATCCCAGTTTGTAGCCGGGGTGCCCGATGGCATGCCCGTAGTGGATTCAACCGGCGGCATTGCCCTGGGTGTCACCGACGAGATCCGTGTCTCGGCGGTAGAGGAAAGCAACTCTATCCTGGTGCTCGCTACTTCGCCCCAGTGGGAGTCCATCCGTCGCGTGATCGAACGCCTGGATACCATCCCTCTGCAGGTCCATATTGAAGCCAAGATCCTGCAGGTCACCTTGAACGATCAGTTGAAATATGGCGTGCAGTGGTTCTTTGAGAATGGCATCACGGGCGACAATGCTCCAGGGGAAGCCTTGCAGGAACTGGCGAGTACTACGCATGGGTTCCAGAGCTACGCCGGGGATATCTCGTCCAGCGGTATCGGCTGGACCTTCATTGGCCACAATCTGGTGTCCATGATCAGCATGCTCGACAAGGTCTCCAGCGTGCATGTGCTGTCCATGCCCTCGGTTGTGACCCTCAACAACAAAGCCGCCAACATCAACGTGGGTACCCAGATCCCGGTCAATTCCAGTTTCATCAATACCGGCATCGGCAACAACAGCAGTCAGACCTACGTCCAATTCCGCGATACCGGCGTCACTCTCGATGTCACCCCCCGAGTCAATCCGGGCGGGCTGGTGTTCATGGAGATCGACCAAACCGACAGCAGTCCCGGCAACAAGGACGACGCAGTATCTGGCAACGTGCCGGTGAATCAGCGCAAGATCAAGACCGAGGTGGCCGTGCAATCGGGCCAGACCGTTCTGCTCGGTGGCTTGATCAAGCAAACTGACAGCCGTACCTCTGGCGGCGTTCCCGGCCTGCATCGCATCCCCATCATCGGTGCCTTGTTTGGCGGCAAGGATTACGAATCAAGTCGTGAGGAGCTGCTGGTCATGATCACCCCGGTGGTGATCCGCAACGGCGACGATGCCCGTCGCCTTACCGATGAATATTCACGCCAGTTCCGCGCCCTGGAGCCGCTGCGCGCACAAGGGGCATTGCCGGATGTCGAGCCGCTCGATCCGCCGTCAGCCCCGACGTTCGATAACCCTTGAAGATAGTGAGGAAACCTGCATGAAAGTGCATCCATCTGTTCCCGTGGCTCTGCTCACGCTGGCCTTGGCTGCCTGCTCGGCCAATGTTCCCGTCAAGACCGGTGTCGGGTCGAATGCTTCCACGCCGGAGGAGGCCGTTGCCGCCCGGGCCCAGGCGCGTTGGGATGCCATCGTTGCCAAGGACTTCGAAGCAGCCTATGCCTACCTTACCCCGGGTGCCCGAAGCACTACTTCGCTGGACGCGTACAGCCGACGCATGCTGAATGCGACGATCCGCTGGACCAAGGCCGAGGTGCGCGAGGTAACGTGTGAAGATGCGGATCTGTGCAATGCCATGTTGATGATCACCTACAAGGTGCGCGGTGCTTCGCCTGGAGTTGGTGAGCTGGAAGGGTTTGCGCCCGTACATGAGAAGTGGCTGCGCAGCAAGGACGGATGGTTCCACCTGCCGGAAGCGACCGGGCACTGAAAATTTGCGTCGATGCTGATCCGAACGAGCTTTCCTTCAAGATTTTTCTGATGTTGTATGCCTGCAACCTACCGATTTCGGGGCGGGTAGATGTTGCAAGTAGTGGGTCTGTGTGCGTATACTCGCAACTGCTGCACCTAACTGGGGCGCGAGGCTGTTGAGGCCTTTTACTTTGGTACAGGTGTGGGCAGAAAAAAAGCCCTGTGTTTTTAGACTCTTAGGAGTGTTGTAATGAAAAAGAATTCGCTGACCACAGCCATCATCGCCGGTGTTGCCGGTGTTGCTGGCCTGGCGGGCGTGGCGCAGGCCGTCAATTTGAACCCCGACGGCATCGGTCAGGTCCTCCTGTACCCCTACTACACCACCAACGGTGGTAACACCACACTGTTCACCGTGGTTAACACCGCTGACGTGGGCAAGGCTGTCAAGGTTCGTTTCCTTGAGTCCTTGAACTCGAAGGAAGTCCTCGACTTCAACGTCTACATGTCGCCGTTCGACGTCTGGACTGCTGCCATCTATGACAATGCCGGTACCCCTGGCATCAGCACCGAAGACAAGACCTGCATTGCGCCGAACAGCGTAATGACCAGTTTCACCCCGTTCCGTGACTATGAGTTCGCCTACTGGCGTCCTGACCTGTTGGGTGTGGGTGTTCCGCCTGATGCTGACGCCAAGAATGCTTCTCGCATGCAGCAGGGTCACGTGGAAGTGATCGAAATGGGTGACCTCGGTGGTCTGCCATACGAAAATTCGTTGCATGGTCTCCATGGCGGTGTGTGGCAGCCGAAGGACTGCTCGTACTTCGAGAAGGAATGGACCCAGAAGCGTGCAGTGCCGACTCCTCCCCTGACCTGGTTGGAAGA